>JBPYFA010000471.1:0-17058 GCA_051986585.1 Vicinamibacterales bacterium
GTGAAGGAGACCGTGCTCGGTCGCGCGTCGCAGGAAAGTGGCAAGGTGTTCCTCCACGAGATCGAGATCCCGGATCAGGTGCTTCGGGAGGTCGAACGCATCGTGATCCTGGCCTGCGGCACGTCGTGGCATGCCGCGCTGGTCGCGAAGTTCCTGTTCGAAACGCTTGCCCGGTTGCCGGTGGAGGTCGATTACGGTTCGGAGTACCGCTATCGCGATCCGATCGTCTCCTCACATACGCTGGCGATTGTGATCACGCAGTCCGGCGAGACGGCTGATACGCTGGCGGCACTGAGGGAAGCGAAGAAGAAAGGCGCACGGAGCATCGCCATCTGCAACGTCGTCGGCAGCATGGCGACGCGCGAGACCGACGGCACGGTCTACACGCACGCCGGGCCGGAGATCGGCGTGGCCTCGACGAAGGCGTTCACGACGCAGATTGTCGCGCTCCACCTTTTGGCGATGTACCTGGGGCAGATCAGGGGAACGCTCTCGGCCGACGCGGCCAAACCACACATCGAAGGACTGGCGCAGCTTCCGCTCCAGATCGAACACACGTTGGGATGCGAGAGCGTCACGGAGGAGATCGCGAAGCGCTTCTACCAGCGGAGCGATTTTCTCTATCTCGGGCGCGGGCTGAACTATCCGATCGCACTCGAGGGAGCGCTGAAGCTGAAGGAGATCTCCTACATCCACGCCGAGGGCTATCCGGCCGGGGAGATGAAACACGGACCGATCGCGTTGATCGACGAAAAAATGCCGGTCGTCACGATCGCGCCACGCGATCACGTCTTCGAGAAGATGATCGGCAACATCCAGGAAGCCAAAGCCCGTGGCGGCTCAGTCATTGCGCTGACGACGCAAGGAGACGAGAGCATCCGCAGGCTGCTCGATCCGAGCCAGGATTTTCTGATCGAGGTCCCGCAAAGCCATCCCCTGCTCACGCCCGTGCTGATGGTTGTGCCGTTGCAGCTGCTCGCGTACCACATCGCGATTCGGCGCGGCTGCGATGTCGATCAGCCGCGCAACCTGGCGAAAAGCGTCACGGTTGAATAGGGTAATTGCTGAATGTTGAATGCTGAAGGTTGAGTGGTGATTGCCGATTGCTGATTGATTAGGTTCAACGGACTCTTCAGTCAGGTTCCGAAGTCAGCACTTTCACGATCGCTTCCGTCATTTCCGTCGTGCCGATCTTGTGCTCATTTCGTTGTGCAAGGTCGGCGGTTCGATGCCCGGCTTTCAGCGCGGCACCAATGGCATTTTCGACCGCACTCGCTTCTTTGGCCAAGCCGAGCGCGTGTCGGAGCAGCATCGCCGCCGAGCCAATCGCGCCGATCGGGTTGGCGATGTTGCGGCCCGCTATGTCGGGGGCCGAACCGTGAACCGGCTCAAACAGTCCAGGCCCATCGCCGAGACTCGCCGAGGGCAGCAGGCCGAGCGATCCAACAACCGCACCGGCTTCATCCGACAGGATGTCGCCGAACATGTTCTCGGTCACGATCACGTCGAAACCGGCGGGCGCGAATGCGATCCGCATCGCGCACGAATCCACCAGCATGTGATCGAGCACCACGTCCGGATAGTCTGCCGCAACCTCCGTGACGACCTGACGCCACAACCGTGAGGTTTCCAACACGTTCATCTTGTCGACCGACGTGACCCGCTTGCGCCGCACACGGGCGGCGTCGAACGCCCGGCGGGCAATTCGATCGATCTCGCCGCGAGAATACCGCATCGTGTTGTGCGCGGAGCTGCCGTCGGCGGCGATGCCGCGCGGTTCACCGTAGTACAACCCGCCGGTCAATTCGCGGACGACCAACATGTCGGTGCCAGACACGACCTCCGTCTTCAGGGGACCAGACGACTCCAGGCCGGGCCACATCCGCGCGGGCCGGAGATTCGCGTACAACTTCAGCTCACGCCTGATTTGCAGCAGCGCGGTCTCCGGCCGACGGCTCGAGTCGCCTTTGTCGAAGGCGGGATCGCCAACCGCTCCCAGCAGAATCGCGTCGGCTTCGCGCGCCGCTGCGAGCGTTTCGTCGGGAAGCGGTGGCAGGTTTCGTCGAAGCGCGGCGGCCCCGATCAGCGCCTCGTGGAGCTCGAATTGATGACCGTAGCGTGAGGCGACAGCTTTCAGGACAGACGCTGCGCCGGCGACGACTTCCGGGCCGACACCGTCGCCTGGTAACAAGAGGATCTTCGCTGTCATGGGTTCTGCTGGGTTCTACCGGGTTCTACGGGGTTCGGCAGGGTTCGGTTCTTAGGTTCTGCCCGGTTCTTAGGTTCTGCCCGGTTCTTAAGTGGCCGGTTCTTAGGTGCTGCCGGGTTCGCTTTCCAGTCCGCGGAGGTTTCATCCGTGGAGGCCAGAACCGAACCCCGTAGAACCTAAGAACCCCGCAGCACCCAAGAACCGAACCGAGCAGAACCCAGTAGAACCCAGTAGAACCCCGCAGAACCCTATCCGTTAGACCCCATGGCCGTAGCCAACTTCGGCAGGGGTGCCATTGAAGTCGGTCACGCTGGCGGCGGTGCCGGCCGCCTGACGTTTCCCGCGGATGCGGCCAATGACGTCAGCGAGATCGCGATCGCTGACCACTTTTTCGCGGTCCGCAATCGACATGATGGCCCAGTACACCGTTTCCACTTCGTGGCGCTCGAGTGCAAGACCGATCTGCTCGCAGCGTCGCTGAACGGCATGGCGGCCGGAGTGTTTACCGATGACGAGCGTGGCTTGCGGCACACCCACTTCTTCGGGCCGCATGATCTCGTAGGTGCGGCGATCCTTCAGCATGCCGTCCTGATGGATACCAGCTTCGTGCGCGAACGCGTTGCGGCCGACAATCGCCTTGTTGGCCTGGACGGCCTCCCCGGTCAGCGCCGTCAACAACTGGCTGGACGGATATATCTCGCGCGGTTCGATATTGGTCGTGTACGGCAGCAGATCGGCGCGGACCCTGGTGGCCATGACGATTTCTTCGAGCGACGCATTGCCGGCGCGTTCGCCGATGCCGTTAATCGTGCACTCGACCTGACGGGCGCCGGCGCGCACGGCCGCCAACGTGTTGGCGACCGCCAGCCCGAGATCGTCGTGGCAGTGGGCGCTGAACCGGGCGTGGCCGGCGTTGGGAACACGCGTCAGAACGGTGCGGAAGAACGCGCCGATTTCATCGGGCGTCGAGTAGCCGACCGTGTCGGGCAAATTGACGGTGGTACACCCTGCCGAAATCACTTCCTGGATGACCCGACACAGAAAATCCATGTCGCTCCGGGTCGCATCCTCCGCCGAAAACTGCACATCGTCGGTATAGCGCCGGGCGCGATGAATGGCGGCGACCGCCGCGTCCAGGCAGGCTTCGCGGGTCATCCGAAGCTTGCGTTCCAGATGCAGATCGGAAGTGGCGATGAAGACGTGGATCCGACGGCGCGGCGCAGAGGCCAGGGCTTCACCGGCGCGATCGATATCCGCAGGATTGCAGCGGGCCAGAGCCGCGATAATCGGGCCGCGTACCTGGGCGGAAATCGTGCGTACCGATTCCGCGTCGGCCTCGGAGGCGATCGGGAAACCGGCTTCGATGAGGTCCACGCCAAGGGTCGCGAGCTGCCGCGCCAATTTCAGCTTCTCGTCGATCCGCATCGAGAACCCGGGTGCCTGCTCGCCGTCGCGCAGGGTCGTATCGAAGATCGTCAACCGATCGCCAGACATATGTCCTCCCACTACAGTAGTACCCGGAAGGGGTAGTTTCGTCCAATTTATAGTTTTTGACTTTATATCATTATTACTTATGATGGCCGGATGCAACTGCAAGACCTGAATGCGTTCGTTGCGGTGGCCTCGGATCGCAGTTTTTCGAAAGCGGCCAAGAAACTGCACCGCACTCAGCCGGCGATTAGCCAGGCGATCAGGCGGCTCGAGGACGAGCTCGGCGACAAGCTCTTCGATCGAACCTCGCGTAACGGCGCGCTCACCGAAGCAGGCGCGCTACTGCAGGAGCATGCCACCCGGCTGCTGCGGTTTGCGGCCGAGGCGGAAGCCGCAGTTCGAGAACTGCAACAGGTCCGGCGCGGCCGCGTCGTGATCGGCGCCAACGAGGCTGCTGTTCACTCGCTGCTGCCGATCATCGACCGATTCACCCGTGAGCATCCGTACGCCCGGGTTGAAGTGCGCCGGGTCGCGTCGCGCCAGATCGCCACCGAGCTGCTCGAGCGAAGCCTGGATTTCGGCGTGTTGACCTTCCAACCGCCGGACAAGGGGCTGCAGTCGATCTCGCTGGGTGGCGACGAGCTGGTGATGCTCGCCAATCCTCGTCACCGGCTGGCGGCGAAGAAGCGGGTCTCGATCGAGGAGGTCGGGCGTGAAACCGTGATCGCGCACAACGACCCATCGCCGGCGCGCGAACGAGTCCTCCGCGTCTACGAGCGCCGGCATGCGCCCATTAACATTCAGATCGCGCTGCCCAGCCTCGATGGGATCAAGCGCGCCGTGGAGATGGGGCTCGGCGTGGCGGTGCTGCCGAGACGATGTGCGCTGGCTGAGATCGCGCGCGGCCACCTGGTGGCGGTGAAGGTGCCGGAGCTGAGTTCGCCGCGGTCGGTGCGATTCGTCTTCAGGAAATCAGGCGAACTCTCGCACGCGGCCGCAACGTTTGTCGACCTGGTGCGAGAGATGCGGGAGGTCACGGAGAAAACGGAGTTCACAACGAAGGAACGGAGTTAACGGAGACGTCGGAGGTTCGAGCCTGGGCGGGACACCGTTCCGTTGCAACGGTTGTTTATCGCTCTTTCGTTGCCGGATTTCTGATCCTTCGTTCGTCTTCGTTCTCTTCGTTCCTTCGTTGTGAACTCCGTTCTCTCCGCCCTCTCCGTTATCTCCAGGCGCCCGTCACGTACGGCAGGCGGGCGGCCACCGCCTCCACCTCCTCGAACCCGTCGAGCAGCAGTCCGGTTGCGTCCCACGTGCCGTCGAGAAACGACTCGCGCGCGGCGGCGGGAAGGGTGATTGGATCGGTCGTTCCGGCTGTTGAGACTTTCATCGCCTCGAGATCCACAGTCAGCTCGGTTGACGGATTGCTGTCGACGAGATCCATCAGGCGCTTCAGTGTTGCCCGATCCGACGACACGCACGGCATGCCGAGGGCCACGGAGTTGCCGAAGAAGATCTCAGAGAACGATTCGCCGACGACCGCGCGAATGCCGTGGCGGCGAATCGCCTGTGGCGCATGTTCTCGTGAAGACCCGCAACCGAAATTCGCGTTCACGAGCAAGATGGCCGCCCCCGCGTAGCGCGGCTCATCGATCGGATGCGTCGCTCCGGCGGCAACGAGCTGCTGCCGATCGTCCTCGAACAGATGCGTCTCGAGCCCTTCAAACGTAATCGCCCGAAGAAACCTGGCAGGAATGATCCGGTCCGTATCGATGTTGTCTCCGGGCAACGGCAGGGCGCGGCCGCGGATTTCGCGGATTCTCTCAATCGCCATTGACGAACTCCCGGATGTCCACCACTTCGCCGGCGACAGCTGCCGCGGCCACCATCGCCGGGCTCATAAGCAGCGTGCGACCCGTCGGGCTACCCTGGCGACCTTTGAAGTTGCGGTTCGAGGACGAGGCGCAAATCTCGCGCCCCTCGAGCTTGTCAGGATTCATCGCCAGACACATTGAGCAGCCGGCGCCCCGCCAGTCGAACCCGGCTTCGATGAACACGCGATCCAGGCCTTCTCGTTCCGCCGCGACGCGCACTGGCTGCGACCCGGGCACGACCAATGCGCGGACATGCGGGGCCACGTGCCGGCCGCGGACGACCTTCGCAGCTTCGCGAAGATCTGACAACCGGCCATTGGTGCAGGATCCGACGAAGGCGACATCGATACGGGTCCCGCGAATGCGCGAGCCGGCCGCGAGGCCCATGAAATCGAGCGCCTCGTCGATTGACGCGCGATCCGCCGCTTTCGCACTGGAAGCGCTGGGGAGCGGTTCGTCGACGTAGATCGACTGACCCGGATTGATCCCCCACGTCACCGTCGGGCGAATCGACCCGGCATCGATCGTCACCTCATCGTCATACGGGGCGTTGGCGTCGGAGGCGATGCTGCTCCACCACCGGCACGCCTTCTCGAAGTCATCGCCCTGAGGCGCAAACCTCCGGCCGCGAAGGTAATCAAACGTCACCTGATCGGGATTCACATAGCCGACGCGGGCGCCCCCTTCGATCGACATGTTGCAGATGGTCATGCGTTCGTCCATCGACATGCGTTCAATCGTGTCGCCAGCGTACTCGTAGGCGTAGCCGACGCCCCCTTTCACGCCGAGGCGGCGGATGATTTCGAGAATGACGTCCTTGGCGTAGACGCCGCGGCCCAGCTGGCCGCGAACCAGGATGCGGCGTACGCGCAGCGGGTCCATCGCCAGGCACTGGGAGGCGAGCACGTCGCGGACCTGTGACGTGCCAATGCCAAACGCGACAGCGCCCATCGCCCCGTGCGTCGACGTATGACTGTCGCCGCAGGCGATGGTCATCCCGGGCTGCGTCAGCCCCATCTCGGGACCGATGACATGCACGATTCCTTGCGAGCCCGTCGACATGTCGAACAGCCGGATTCCCTCGTCGCGGCAGTTCCGCTCGAGCGCCGCGAACATATCCTCGGCCATGACGTCGAGAAACGGCCGTCGCTGATCGCGGGTCGGCACGATGTGATCAACGGTGGCAATGGTCCGCTCGGGGAATCTCACCCGCCATCCCCGCGCTCTCAGCATGTCGAAGGCCTGCGGCGTCGTCACTTCATGAATCAGGTGCAGACCAATGAAGAGCTGTGTCTGTCCATTGGGCAGCTTGCGTACGGTGTGTGCGTCCCAAACTTTCGCTAGCAGAGTCTGCGACATAGACAGAAACGATCGTATCGCAGTTCGCGGTTCGCAGTGCGCGATTCGCGCACTCGGCTTAGGTGGAACGGGTTCGCCGCTTGCCTGCTTACTGGACAGGGCACTCACTTATCAGTGGTTTAGCGGGTAGGTGACGCAGAACCTGCATCATTCACCTTCGCAATGCGAGGTAGAAAAGGCAGTACTCAGAATGACTGAAATACGAAGCTTTCGTGATCTGGACGCGTGGAAGGAATCGATGAAGCTCGCCCGCGAAGCATACCGGGTCGCGAAACTGCTGCCGGCAACTGAGCGATTCGAGCTGTCGGCGCAAATCAGGCGGGCCGCGGTTTCAGTACCATCGAACGTTGCCGAGGGTCAGGCAAATGGCTTTGGGCGACGCTATCGATATCACGTCCGGATCGCATTGGGCTCCTGGGCAGAACTCATGACACATCTCGAGCTGCTGAAATTACTCGATATGGTGGCACCAGCGAGCTTGTCCGAGTTCGCAGCTCAACTTGAGAAGACGGGACAGCTCCTTCATGGCCTTCATCGGTCGCTCAAACTGAGAGCGGCAGCAAGGGGCATCGGAGTTTTGATGCTCGTCGGATGGCTGCTATCGTCCGCGGTCTCGTGATCACCGGCACGAATCGATCTCGAACCGCGAACCGCGAACTGCGAAATGCGAACCGCGAATTGCGAACTGCGAACTGCGAATTGCGGACAGCGAAAGTTATAATTGAGCTCTCCCCCCATGACCTTTTTGGAAAAACTCAACCCCGCGCAAAGAGAAGCGGTTCTCCACCGCGACGGCCCGGTATTGATTCTGGCTGGGGCCGGCTCAGGGAAGACGCGGGTGATCACCTTTCGGATTGCCTATCTCATTGGGGATGGTCATGCGAATCCCGGTGAAGTGCTGGCCGTCACCTTCACCAACAAAGCGTCTCAGGAGATGCGCGAGCGGGTCGAATCGTTGATCGGCGAGACGGCGAGCGGCGTGTGGCTGTCGACCTTCCATTCGCTCTGCGCTCGGCTGTTGCGGCGCGAGGCGCCGAAGATCGGGCTCTCCCGCGACTTCGTCATCTACGACTCCTCCGACCAGGTAGCCGTCGTCAAGCAAGCCCAGCGCGAGCTCGGCATCGACGACAAGCTGGTGCCGCCGCGGATGGCGCTCGCGATGATCAGCCAGGCCAAGAACCGCATGCAGGGGCCAGAGGCGCTGAGGGGCGGTTGGAACATCAGGGAAGAACAAACCGCCAAGATCTACGAGCGTTATCTCGTGGCACTCAAGGACGCCAATGCGCTCGATTTCGACGACCTGCTGCTGAAGACGGTCGAACTCTTCGAAACCGTGCAGCCAGTCCGAGAGTTCTACGCGCACAAGTTCAAGTACGTGATGGTCGACGAGTATCAGGACACCAACCGTCCGCAGTACCTGTTGATCCGGCGGCTGGCGGAGGTTCACCGCAATATCGCCGTCGTGGGCGATCCGGATCAGTCGATCTACAAATGGCGCGGCGCCGACCTTCGGAACATTCTCGACTTCGAAAACGATTTCAACGATGCGAAAGTCGTTCGCCTCGAGCAGAACTATCGCTCGACGCAAGTGATTCTCGACGCCGCCAGCGCGGTGATCAGCCAGAATCGCAACCGAAAAGACAAGCGGCTGTGGACCGACCGCAAGGGCGGGTCCAAGATTACCTATTTCCGCGGCAACGACGAGCTCGAAGAGGCCGACTTCATCACCCGATCCATCAAGCAGTACCGCTCTGCGGACGTCGATGCGACGATGGCGATTCTTTACCGCACCAACGCGCAGTCGCGTGCGGTTGAAGATTCGCTGATGCGCGAGAGCATCCCCTACAAGATTATCGGCGGCGTGCGGTTTTATGAACGCAAGGAGATCAAAGACTCGCTCGCCTACCTCAAGCTGATCATCAACCCGCACGACGATGTGAGCTTGCGACGGGTGATCAATGTGCCGGCCCGCGGGATCGGCAAAGGCGTGATGGATTCGCTGCAGGCCATCGATCCCGACGCCGTGCTGAAGGATGCGCCGCCACTGCTCGCCGCGGGGCTTCAGGAAGTCAGCTCGGCGCGCTCGCTCTGGGGCAAGCTGGTGTACGCGGTCGACGAGGGAAAGCTGGCGGCCCGAGCAGTCGCATCCCTGCGGGTGTTTCGCGACCTCATCGTCTCGCTCGCCGACGTGGCGCGCAAAGATCCGGTCTCGATCGCGATCGGGAAGATGCTCGATCAGACGGGCTATCTGAAGGATCTTCGCGACGAGAACAGCGAAGAGGCCAACGAGCGGATTGAGAATCTCATGGAGCTCGTTTCGGCGGCGCGCGAATACGAAACGCGCGAACCGGAAGCCTCACTCGGCGGCTTCGTCGATCGGCTGTCGCTGCTGTCGGAAGCGGACGAAGAGTCCGGCTCGCGTGAAGCCAAGGTCTGGCTCATGACCATGCACGCGGCGAAGGGGCTCGAGTTTCCGCTGGTGGTTATCGCCGGGCTCGAAGAAGGCTTGTTCCCGCATTCACGCTCGAGCGAAGACCAGGAGGAGCTCGAGGAGGAACGCAGACTGTGCTACGTCGGCATGACCCGGGCGCAATCGCAGCTGGTGCTCACGAGCGCGGCTCGCCGCCGCGTCTTCGGCGAGTACCAGTCCACCGAGCCGTCGAGGTTTCTCGACGAAATTCCCTCAGAGCTGATCGACCGCGTCGCGCCGAGCTACTCGTCTGCTTACCAGAGCACGTTCACTCATGGCTATTACGAGTTCCGCACCAACCCGTACGGCCGCAAGGGAAAGCCTGCGCGATTCAAAGAGGCGGAAGAGAGCTACCGCTACGAGGACGAAGATCAGTCAAGCCAGCAAATGCGGGCCGGCATGCGCGTCCGGCATGCGCAGTTCGGGCTCGGAACCGTTCTCTCGGTTGAAGAACACAACGACGACATGAAAATCACCGTGCGGTTCAACGTCGTCGGCGTGAAGAAGCTGCTGGCGAAGTACGCCAAACTCGAACCAGCCTGAAGAAATTGGTGAATTGGTGTGGTTCACTAATTCACCGATGGGTCGGCTTCTCCATTCCCTTCTTCTTTTTCCGCCAGCTCCAACTTCGCGATCGCAACCACGGCGTCGCCCTCTTCCATCTCGATCAGTCGCACGCCTTGCGTGGCGCGTCCGATCGCTCGCACGTCACCGGCGCGCATCCGCAGAATCATGCCCTGCTGGCTGATGATCATCAGCTCATCATCGTCGTTGACGTAGGCGATCCCGACCACCTTGCCGTTGCGATCGGAGGTCTGGATGTTGATGATGCCGACGCCGCCGCGCGACTGCAGACGGTATTCATTGAGCTCGGTGCGCTTCCCGTAGCCGTTCTGCGCCACGGTGAGGAGGGTGCCGCCTTCACGGACCACTTCCATGGCCACCACTTCGTCGTCGTCCCGCAACGAGATGCCGCGTACGCCATACGCGGTCCGGCCCATCGGTCGCACGTCAGTTTCCTCGAAGCGGATCGCCATGCCGTCGCGCGTGCCGAGGAAAATCTGTTCGCGGCCGTCGGAAATCTCGACGGCAATCACCGCATCCGATTCCTCGACGCCCATGGCAATGATGCCGCCGGCGCGAGGATTGCGGAAGGCTGACAGGTCGGTCTTCTTGATGACGCCCTTGCGGCTGCCCATCACCACGAACTGCTGATCTTCCTGATCGGGGAATTCCTTGACGGCGAGCAATGCCGCGATGCGCTCACCTTCCTCCATCGAGACCAGATTCGCGATGGCCTTGCCTTTGCCGCCGGGGCCCACGTCTGGAATTTCGTGAACCTTCAGCCAATACGCGCGGCCGCGGTCCGAGAAAATCATGATGTAGGCGTGGGTCGAGGCGATGAAGAGGTGGCTCACGAAATCCTCTTCGCGGGTTCGCATGCCGATGCGCCCTTTTCCCCCGCGCCGCTGGGCGCGGTACGTGGAAATGGCGGTTCGCTTCACATATCCCGTGTTCGTGACCGTGATCGCCATGTCTTCGTCGGCGATCAGGTCTTCGATCCGAAGTTCTCCGCTCTCCTCGACGATCACGGTTCGGCGCTCGTCGGAGTACTTCTGGCGGACTTCCTTGAGCTCGTTGAGCACGACCTGCATCAACAGCTCGTCGCTCGACAGAATGGCTCGAAGCCGTTCGATCGTCTTCAAGAGCTCGACCAATTCGTCGATGATCTTTTGCCGTTCCAGGCCGGTGAGGCGCTGCAACTGCATGTCGAGAATCGCCTGCGCCTGGAGCTGCGAGAGCTTGAACTCGGTCATCAGGCCGGTTCGTGCCTCCAGGGGACTCTTCGATCCACGAATCAGCGCGATCACCCGATCGAGGTGATCGAGCGCGATCTTCAGGCCTTCGAGGATATGCGCTCGCGCTTCAGCTTTCCGGAGCTCGAATTCGGTGCGCCTGCGGACGACCTCGCGCCGGAACTCGACGAAGTGGTCGAGGATCTCGACGAGCGGCAGGATCTTCGGCCGGCCGCCGACAATCGCGAGCATGATGATGCCGAACGTCGTCTGCAGCTGCGTGTGTTTGTAGAGGTTGTTCAGGACCACCTCAGGCACTTCGCCGCGCTTCAGTTCGATGACGATCCGCATGCCTTCGCGATCGGATTCGTCTCGCAGGTCGGAAATGCCTTCAATCGTCTTCTCGCGAACGAGATCGGCGACGTTTTCGAGCAGCCGCTTCTTGTTGACCTGGTAGGGAATCTCGGTCACGACGATCGAGACCTTGTCTCCCTTCTTGGATTCTTCGGTGGTCGCCTTCGCGCGCATCGTGATCGCGCCACGCCCGGTCGTATACGCCTGAAACACGCCCTGGCGCCCAACGATGAACCCACCAGTCGGCAGGTCGGGCCCAGGGATGGCTTTCAGCACCGCCTTGAGCCGAGCTTCTTTCGATTGCCCGCGCTGCTCGATGACGGCGATGACGCCGTCGATCACTTCCCGCATGTTGTGCGGCGGGATGTTCGTCGCCATGCCGACCGCAATCCCGGACGAACCATTGACCAGCAGATTCGGAAACGTGGTCGGAAGAACGGTTGGTTCTTCAGTCGTCTCGTCGTAGTTGGGAACGAAGTCGACGGTCTCTTTGTCGAGATCCGTCATCATCGCCTCGGCGAGCGCGCGAGGACGCGCCTCGGTGTACCGCATCGCCGCGGGCGGATCGCCATCCACCGACCCGAAGTTTCCCTGGCCGTCGACCAGGGTGTAGCGCATGTTGAAGTCCTGGGCCAACCGTACGAGCGTGTCGTAGATCGACGCATCGCCATGCGGGTGATAGTTGCCCATCACCTCGCCGACAATCTTCGCGCACTTGCGGTAGGCGCGATTCGACCCCAGGCCCATCGTGCGCATCCCGTACAGCACGCGACGATGCGCCGGTTTGAGGCCATCGCGGACATCGGGAAGCGCCCGTCCGATGATTACGCTCATCGCGTAATCCATGTACGAGCGCTTCATCTCGTCTTCGATGTTGACGGGAAATTTAGTGAGCGAATCGGTCATGGCGAAAAAGGCGTGATTACGTCAGTTTTGGGTTTTGAGTTCTCGGTTTTTAGTTTTGGTTTGAGGTTCTTAGTTTGTGGTTTGTTCTTTGTTTTCGTTTGTGGTGCGTTCTTTGTTTCGTTTGCGGTTTGTTTCTCGTTCTGGAGTTCAGAGAACCGAAAACCGAAACGAACTGAGAACAAAAGACCTAAGAACTACAACCGAGAACCAAAAACCCAAAACTAAAACGCGCAGCGGTCAAATATCGAGATTCTTGACGTCCAGCGCATTGTCCTCGATGAACTTGCGACGCGGCTCGACCTGATCGCCCATCAGCGTCGTGAACATCAGATCCGCTTCCATGTGATCTTCGGCGCGAACCTGGGCCAGCGATCGACGCTCGGGATCCATCGTCGTTTCCCAGAGCGTGTCGGGATTCATCTCACCGAGACCCTTGTAGCGGTTGACCGCCACGCCTTTCTTGCCTGCGGCCGTGAAGAATTCGACGAGCTCGTCGAGTGATTCCACGCGAACGTCGGCCTCGCGAACCGCCTTGGGAGGCTGCTTGGGACCGGCGGATGCGTCGAGTGGTTTCGGTTCCGCCGCCAGTCGCGTCGCCTCGTCGAGCGGCGCACCGCCAATCGCTGTCTCGTTGGCCGCCGCGGCGTTCTCGACAACCTCGCCACCGCCATCGTCCGACGGCGCCGGACCGGTAGTCTTTACCAGCATCGGTCCGCGAATCCCTTTCACATCCTGGTAGCTTGCCGCCAGGGTTCGGAACTCGCCGGTGGTGACGAAATCCTGATCGATGCGGTGATGCCGCGGATACCCGCCGCTCCGATCCTCGATCGCGAGCGCAAACGCCTGATGTTCTTCGTCGGGCTGAACGGTGACCGTCCGAGAGGCCGTGGTCAGCGCGACTGCCAGCGCATCCAGCTTTTCGCGTTCGGTGAAAAACGCCTTGTCCTTGGCCTCTCGTTCGAGCAGGCCCAGCACCACTTCTCGTGACGGACCCCGCCGCTCGACGATCTGCAGAAGCTTGCGGAACGCGATCAGACGCTCGAGCCGATGCTCCAGCTGGTCGCCAGTGATCTCCGTGCCGTCGGGAAGGACGACCACACGCGATTCAACCGCCCGCTTCATCAACCACGTTTCGAGCGCACGTTCGTCACGGATGAAGACTTCGGAGCGACCGCGCTTGGCGCGGAAGAGCGGCGGCTGGGCGATGTACACGTAGCCGTGCTCGACGAGCTGCCGCATCTGACGATAGAAAAACGTCAGCAGCAAGGTACGGATGTGCGAGCCGTCGACGTCCGCGTCGGTCATGATGATGACGCGGTGGTATCGCAGCTTGTTGATGTCGAAGTCCTCGGCGCCGATGCCGCAGCCGAGGGCGGCAATCATCGTTTTGATTTCGTCGCTGCCGAGCATCTTGTCGAAACGGGCCTTTTCGACGTTCAGGATCTTACCCTTGATCGGCAGAATCGCCTGGAAACGCCGATCCCGTCCTTGCTTGGCCGATCCGCCGGCCGACTCGCCTTCGACGATGTAGATTTCGCTCTGTGCGGGATCTCGCTCCTGACAATCCGCGAGCTTGCCGGGAAGTGAACTGTTGTCCAGCGCCCCTTTGCGACGCACGAGATCGCGCGCCTTGCGCGCAGCCTCGCGCGCTCTGGCCGCGTCAACCGCCTTGGCGACGACGCGCTTGGCGACCGTAGGATTCTCTTCGAGATAGGCACCGAGCTTGTCGTTCAGGATCGCCTCGACGATCCCCTTCACCTCAGTGTTCCCGAGCTTCGCTTTGGTCTGTCCCTCGAACTGCGGCCGTGGAACCTTCACGCTGACAACGGCGATCAAACCCTCCCGGATATCGTCGCCGCCGATACTCGCGTCTTTCAGATCCTTGGCGAGATTGTTCTTCCCGGCGTAGTAGTTGATCGTTCGGGTCAGCGCCGAACGGAACCCTGACAGGTGGGTGCCACCGTCGTGCGTATTGATGTTGTTCGCAAACGAGTAGACCGTCTCCGCATAGCCGTCGTTCCACTGCAAGGCGATCTCGACGTCGATCCCGTCCTTGTCGCCGTGCATGTAAATCGGCTTGTCGTTGACGGTCGCCTTGTTCTGATTCAGGTACTCGACAAACGAGATGATGCCTCCCTCGTACAGGAACTTGTGCGACTTTCCATCGCGTTCATCGTCGAGGGTGATCGTGACGCCGCCGTTGAGAAAGGCGAGTTCGCGCAATCGTTGCGCCAGCGTGTCGAAACTGAACTCCGTCGTCTCGAAGATCTGAGTATCGGGCTTGAATGTGATCTTGGTGCCGCGCTTTTTGGTCGTGCCCGTGACCTCGAGGTCGGCGGCTGGCGCACCGCGCTCGTAGGTTTGCTTATAGACCTGGCCGTTCCTCCAGATCTCCAGATCGAGTGTTTCGGACAGCGCATTGACGACCGACACGCCGACGCCATGGAGGCCGCCCGACACCTTGTAGCTTTCGTTGTCGAACTTGCCGCCGGCGTGAAGCACCGTCAGCACGACCTCTGCCGCCGATTTTCCGCTCGCGTGTTGATCGACCGGGATGCCGCGGCCGTTGTCGACGACCGTGACCGAATTGTCGATATGAAGCGTCACGTTGACGAGATCGCAATGGCCGGCCAGCGCTTCGTCGATCGAGTTGTCGACGATCTCGTAGACGAGATGATGCAAACCGGGCGCACCGGTCGACCCGATGTACATCGCGGGGCGCTTCCGGACGGCCTCGAGGCCTTCCAGAACCTTGATCTTGTCCGCGCCATAATCATCGGGCGCACCGCTCCCGTTGTCCGACGTCCTGGGAGGCGCCGCTGAGTCCGGCGCGGGGTTGGTGCGCGCCTCCGGCGTCGCCGCGGCGGACCGCTGCTCGTCGTTCTGATGTTCCAAATCAGACATCAATCAAATCAATTGGTGAATTGGTGGATCGGTGAGTTGGTAAATTGTGAATTCGAGAATTGAAAATTCGTGAATTGTGAATTAATGAATTGTGAATTCGCGAATCGCTGAATCGCACGTTGGTGAAGTGTCGGCACCGCACCGCAATTTCAATTTCAGCACCGGCGCGTTCATCGTCAGTCCTGCGCCCATTCACCAATTCACGACTCTGACGATTCACCAATTCACCGATCCGCCAATTCACCAATGAGTCTCACACTCGCATCGGCATGATCACGTAGGTGTAGTCGTACCCTTCCGCGCCGATGGGTTTCATCACGGCCTGGCTCATCTCGTCTTTGAACTCGAGGCCAATCGAATCGCTTTCCACCACGTTCAGAAAATCCAGCACATATTGCGCGTTGAAGCAGATCGTTACCGGCGCTCCCGCATAGTCGACCATCAAAATCTCTTTGGCCTCGCCGAATTCCGGGCTGCTCGACGCGATCTCGACCTTCCCCTTGTCAATCTGGAACTTCACTGCCCGCGAACGCTCGTTCGACAGCAGCGCCACCCGCTTGACGGCGCTGGTCAGACGATCGCGATCGAATTCCACCCGCTTGTCGTTCCCTTTCGGAATGACACGCTCGAACGCTGGGAACTGCCCGTCGATCATCCGCGAGATGAGCAACCGGCCTCCGACATCGAAGAACAGGTGGTTCTCGCCGCGCTCGTACTGGATATCGCCTTCACCTTCCGACAGCAGCCGCCCCAATTCGAGCAGCGTCTTCCTCGGGAGAATCACGCGCTCTTCGTCATTGGACTTGGTGCGGCTCTTCGACTTATCGCGCGGCACCGTGATCAGCGCCAGCCGGTGGCCATCGGTCGACACCAGGCTCATCGAGTCCGGCCGCTGGATGAACAACGCACCGTTCAGGAAATACCGCGTGTCCTCGCCTGTGATCGCAAACTGGGTCTTGGCGACCATGTGCTTCAACACGTCGCGTGGCAACGCCGCGCTGTACGATCCGGTTCCATCGGGCAGCGTCGGAAAATCCTCGCGCGGCAGCGTCTGCATTCGGGAATCGAAGCGATCGGCCGCCACTTTGACGCCGCTCTTGTCCTCTTCGATACGCACGTCCGTTTCGGGGAGCGCCTTGATGATCTCGTAGAGCTTCTTGGCAGGAAGCGTCAGCGATCCCTTCTTCGCGACGGCGGCCTGGCAACGGCTGCGCAGCCCGACCTCGAGGTCGGTGGCGAGCAGCTTGACCTGATCTCCATCGGTCTCGATCAGAACATTGGCGAGAATCGGAATGGTGTTCTTCCGCTCGACGATGCCCTGGAACAACTGCAGTTCGCGCAGCAGATCGGCCTTGCGTACGACCAGTTCCATGTTGGTGATGACCTCAGGGGAAGGCGCCGTCCGTTTCGTTCGGTGGCGCGTTGATCCCTTCAATGTAGAGGGAGATCAGGAAACAAAGAATTATAACAAGAAATAGGTGCTGTTGAAAACAAGAAAACGAGCGATTAATCCTTGTAATTCTGAGGTTTAGGCTGTGGACCAGTCTTCGGTTCCAGCCCAGGTTTCCTGGCGGCGTTTCGCGGATAAAGGGCAGCCCCGATTCGACCCACAATCGCAACCTGAACTCAACTGTGGAGATCTGTTGAAAACCGGCCGGTCGGCAGAAAACGCTATCGAAATGACTCCATGAAGGTGTTGATAAGGCTGTTGAAATTTCCACTTCGCTGACGCATGTCTTCGATCTTGCGGATGGA
>JBPYFA010000472.1:0-7437 GCA_051986585.1 Vicinamibacterales bacterium
CCGGCACTCCTAGCACTCCCGGCACTCCTAGCACTCCCGGCACTCCTAGCACTCCCGGCACTCCCGGCACTCCTAGCACTCCCGGCACTCCCGGCACTCCCGGCACTCCTGGCACTTCTGGCACTCCTGGCACTCCTGGCACCCAAGTATTCAAGCCTCCAAATCCGCCAACAAGCAGATGAACTCGCCCAGCACCATGGCAGTCGCACCCCAGACTTGATGGCCGAGGAGATCGAAGTACGGGTATTCGACCGCGACGCCTTCGCGGATTCTCGTTCCCTGACGGATCCGGGAAGCGTCGCGCAGATGTTCGAGTGACACTTCCAGCACTTCCTGGACTTCTCCCGGTGCGGGGATGAACTCCGGTCTCTTGTCTGTCAATCCAACAACCGGATGCAGCGTGAAGCCACTGACGATCACCTGGACGGGCGTGAGCTCCCCGAGGATGCGCACGCTCGCGGGATCGACGCCAATCTCCTCGGATGCCTCGCGCAGCGCCGCCTGGGCGAGGGTTTCTCCCGGATCGGTGGCGCCGCCCGGAAGACTGATTTGACCGGGGTGACGTGCAAGCCCGCTTGCGCGAACGGTGAGCGCGACGGCTGGTCCGGTCTCGTGCGGATACAGCAACACCAGCGCCGCTGCCTGCCTCGATTCCGAGGGCAACTGCCCGGTCCGCCACGCATGGCGGAGCAGGTCGGGGGCGAAGCGCATTTGGGCCTCGATGCCGGGCAGGGTCTTCGCCAGGCTCTTGCGGAGCGTCGCCTCAATCTCGCGTAACGGCACGACCGTTCCAGTATGCCTGTAGTATTGGGGCCATGTCCGCATTTCCACGGATCGACAAAACCATCGGTCTTCAGATGCTCGAGCTCGTCCGCGGCTGCACGTTCGACGACTTCATCCTCTCGCCGCAACGAAGCGTGCTCGTCCGGCGCGATCCGTCAGCGATCGATCTGTCCGCGCGTATCTCCCGCCGTATCACGCTGAAGCGCCCCATCGTCTCAGCGAACATGGATACGGTGACGCGCGCACCGATGGCGATTGTGCAGGCTGAACAGGGAGGCCTGGGGATCATCGATCGCGGATTCCGGCCCGGCGAGATCGAGCCGCAAGTGCGCGAAGTCGAGATTGTGAAGCGGACGCAGCACGGAGTGATTCGCGATCCATGGAGCATTGCGCCCTCGGCCTCGCTCGACGAGGCAGCTGGGCTGATGGCGAAAACACGCGTCGGCACGCTGGTCGTCGTCGACGATTCCGGGCGCCTTACCGGGCTGCTCACCGAGCGCGACATGCGTTTCGTCGCCCGTCCGGGATCGCGGGTCTCGGATCGCATGACGCCGCGTGCCAAGCTCGTCGTCCACGAAGGCCCGATCGATTCGGATGCCGCCGAACGTTTGATGGTCGAACGAAAGATCAAGAAACTGCCGCTCGTAACCAAGGATGGCCGGTTGATTGGTCTGATCACCGCGCGCGACCTCGTGCGCCAGCGGCGCATGCCGTTTGCGACGCGCGACAGCCAGGGCCGGCTTCGTGTCGGCGCAGCGATCGGCGCCACCGGCGACTACCTGGAGCGCGCCGGTGAACTGCTGCGCGCCGATGTCGACGTAATCGTGATCGATATCGCGCACGGGCACTCGATTGTGATGGAGCGGGCGATTGCTGAATTCCGAAAGCGATTCGGCGATGCGGAAATGATCGCGGGCAACGTGGCGACGACGGAGGGTGCCAGGTTCCTGGTCGACCGCGGCGCTGATGGCGTCAAGGTCGGCATCGGCCCGGGCGGCGGCTGCACGACGCGGGTCACGACCAGCTTCGGCGTTCCGCAGGTGCAGGCGTTGCTCGAATGCCGGCTCGCGGTCGCCGACGCTGACGTGCCGATCATCGCCGATGGAGGCGTCAAGCGTCACGGTGCGTTGATCGAGGCGTTGCTTTTTGGCGGCGACTGCACCATGCTGGGCAGCGCCTTCGCAGGCACCGAGGAAGCACCTGGCGAAGTGGTGCACAAATCGGTGGTGTTGCCGGAGTCGCAGAAGACGGTCAAGGTGCCGTTCAAGGTCCTTCGCGGGATGGCCTCGCTCGAAGCGATCCGCGATCGGCTCGATGTCGAAGACGCCGACAAAGTCGAGCTCGAAGCGATCGGCGCCGAAGGGATGGAGATCAGCGTTCCCGCTCGCGGCTCAGCGCGCACGATTGTGCGCGAGATGATCAAGCATTTGTGTTCGTCCATCAGCTACGGCGGGGCGGCGTCGCTCAGTGAGCTTCGCGAGATGTTCTGGAAGGACCCGCAGAAATACCTGATCAGGCAGTCGCCGTCGGCGCGGCGCGAGTCCTACGAGCGGTGAAGAAAGCGCCCCCTGCCGCCCGCTCCATCCTGACGGCCGCCGAGATGAGGCGCCGCCTGAACGCACGCGCTGAGCCGGCTCGCGTGGCAGTGCTGCGCACTTTCTTCAAGACGGGCGACGGCGAATATGGTCACGGCGACACCTTTATCGGCGTTCGAGCGCCGGCGCTCCGTGCGGTCTGCCGTGAGTGCCGCGGCGCAGCGCTGAGCGAGCTACGCGTCCTCTTGTACTCGCCCATTCACGAGGAGCGCGCGTTGGCACTCCTTCTGCTCGTCGATGCGTTCACTCGGGCTGATGGTACGGGCCGGAGACGAATCTACGACTTTTATCTCGCGCACACCGCGCGCATCAACAACTGGGATCTGGTCGACTGCTCGGCGGCGGCCATCGTCGGTCGCTGGCTGCACCAGCGAAATCGCTCGAAGCTGCGCGAACTGGCCAGATCGTCTTCGCTGTGGGAGCGTCGGATTGCCATTATTGCGACGCATCATTTCATCCGCCTTGGAGAGATCGAGGACACACTCGAGATCGCGGACCTCCTGCTCGATGATCCGCACGATCTGATTCACAAAGCGGTCGGTTGGATGCTTCGCGAGGCGGCCAAGAGAGACGGTGGGCGGCTCCGCCGTTTCCTCGACGCGCGTGCGCATAGGATGCCTCGAACGATGCTGCGCTATGCCATCGAGCGTTTTCCAGCCGGCGAACGGCTGGCGTACTTGAAGATCAAGAAGGACGCAACGCCGGCCGATGGTCAACGAATGCCCAGCACGCCCAAAAGGTCGCGCGGCGTGTCGATGAACCATTCGTCTCCGCGAAAATCCTCGGATGTGAACCGGTAGCCAAATCCGTAACGGGCAAGGCAGATGCACGCCGTCGCATTTCGCGCCGTCGCAAGATCGACTGCCGAATCGCCGACGAGCAGCACCTGTCGCGGAGCAATCGCGACGGATTTGGCCAGATGCAACAGACCAGCCGGTGCTGGCTTGCGTCCGAATGGCGTATCGCCGCCGATGATCCCGCCGAAAAATCCACGAAGGCCCAACCCCTCGAGCACACGCTCAGTTGCGAGCGCCGGCTTGTTGGTCAGAACCGCTAAAGGAAGGTGCGCCGACAACCGTCGCAGCGTTTCAATCATGTCCGGGTACGGTCGGGTGTGATCCAGCAGGTGCCCGTTGTAATGCTGTAGAAAACGATCGAGCGCACCCGGCAGCTCAGGATCGAGACCGGACGCCGTCAGAGCACGGCGTACCAGTACGGCCGCACCCTCTCCGACCATCGCGACGATTTCGGGATCGGGCAGGCGATCGACGCCGAGATCGGCAAGCAGGACGTTGACCGCGTTGGCCAGATCGGCGCTCGAATCGACCAGCGTGCCATCGAGATCGAACACGACGAGCTCGACGTTGGAAAGGCGAGCGGCGCGACCGACTGCTGGCGAGGTGTCGTGTGCGTCTGTCAATCGCCGCAGGATATCATCTGGATCGGGGGAGCCGATGCATCAGACGAGGCGAGTGAAAGGGAGAGGTGCGGCGGCTCTGGCGATTTTCGCTGCCATCGCACTGCGCTCGCTCGATGCGCAGCCGAAGCGGACCGATGCGGATGGTCTGCGGGCCGGCTACGACACCTACCGAACGATGCAGCGGTCGTCACCGTACGCCGCGCTGGCCTGGCAGTCTCTCGGTCCAACCAACATCAGCGGCAGGGCCACCGACATCGCCGTCGCCGACCGCGCCGGATCGCGCCGCGTGTATGCCGGCTACGCGACCAGCGGCGTGTGGGCGACCGACAACAACGGCGCAACCTGGCAGCCAGTTTTCGAGAACTACGCATCGACCAGCATCGGCGATCTCGCGGTCGCACCTTCGAACCCCGACATCGTCTGGGTCGGCACCGGCGAAGCGAACATTTTCCGGGCGTCCATGCCGGGTGTTGGCGTCTACAAATCGAGTGACGCCGGCCGCACCTTTACTCACATGGGGCTCGCCGACACGCAGACGATCGCGCGCATCATTGTTCACCCATCAAACCCCGATATCGTTTACGTCGCGGCGTCCGGCCACGAGTGGACCGACAACGAAAACCGCGGAGTCTTCAAGACGGTGGATGGGGGACGGACGTGGAAGAAAGTCTTCTATCGAAGCCCGCGAACCGGTGCGATCGATTTGGTCATGGATCCGTCCAATCCCAACACGCTGTATGCCGCCATGTGGCAACGCATCCGTCGCAAGTGGAGCGATCCGCGCGTCGAACCGGGATACAACGAAGGGGGCATCTGGAAGTCGAACGACGCGGGACAATCGTGGACGGCGTCGGACACCGGCCTGCCGCCCGCGCAATACCGCGGCCGCATCGGCATCGACATCGCGCGGTCGAATCCCGGCGTGCTCTACGCGTTTATCGACAGCTACGAGCCGGGTGCGCCGCCCCGGGAGGGTGAACGCGATGCCTACGAGCGCCCGATCATGGAAGCGCGCATTCGCGGCGCCGAAATTTATCGAACCGATGATCGGGGAGCGACGTGGCGAAAGGTGTCGGAAACCAGCAGCTTCATGTCGCAGCACTCGGGCACGTACGGATGGGTGTTCGGCCAGATCCGGGTCGATCCCAACGACGAGAAGACCATCTACACGCTCGGGCTCGGCCTGAACGTCTCGCATGATGCCGGCAAGTCATTTACGGTCATTCGCGGCACGCATGGCGATCATCATGGACTCTGGATCGATCCGGATAGTCCAGCCACGCTCTACAGCGCCAACGACGGCGGTGTATACGTGTCATCGGACAGCGGCGCCACCTGGAAGTTCGCCGTTACGGCCGGTGGTTCCCAGTTCTATAACGTAGCCGTCGACAACAGCACGCCCGCCTGGGCCTACGGATCGATCCAGGATGTCGGCAGCCGCCGTGGAAAGATCGATCTCGCCGGCGGCCGCGATCGAATACCGGCAGGAGAATGGACACCAGCTCCTGGCGGCGAGGGATCGTTTCAGGCGATCGATCCAGACAATCCGAACATCGTCTACTCCCAAACTTATTACGGGAATTTCACCCGCGAGGATCAGAGCATCGCCACGCCGGCGGGGCGGGGCGGCCGCGCCCCTGCAGACGCCACTGCTCCGCAATCGCCTGCTGCCGGCCGCTCTCAGCGAACCACGCCGATTCGTCCGCAAGAAGAAAATCTGAGAGCGCAGTGGATGGCCCCCATTCTGGTCTCGCCTCACCGGGCGTCGACAATCTATGCGGGATTCCAGTACGTGTTTCGGTCGCGCGATCGCGGGGCCAGCTGGGATCGCATCAGCCCTGACCTGACCGACAACGATCCAGCGCACATGCTGCGGCGCAGTTCCAGCGAAATTCCGTACCAGACGATCGTGGCGCTCGCCGAGTCGGCAAGGAAGCCGGGCCTGCTGTACGCCGGTACCGACGATGGGCATTTGCACGTGACGATGGACGACGGCAAGCGATGGTCGGAGATTACCGCGGCGCTGCGCAGCCGGAAATGGATTTCGCGCGTCGTTCCGTCGCAGCACGCTGAAGGCACCGTTTACGTTGCCCAGCGCGGCCGGGAAGACGACGACTTCACGCCATATCTCTACAAGTCGGTCGACTACGGCGGTACGTTCACGAGCATCGTGAACAATCTGCCTGCGGGATCAGTGAACGTGATTCGTGAGGATGCGAGCGATCCGAACACCCTGTATGTGGGCACCGACTTCGGCGTCTTTGTCTCGATCGACGGCGGCCGGCAGTGGCAGGTGCTCGGTGGCAACCTGCCATCGGTCCAGGTGTCAGATCTGCAGTATCACGCCCGCGACCGCCTTCTCGTGATCTCGACGTACGGCCGTGGGATGTGGGCGCTCGATGCAAGCCGGATCGGCAAGCCTTAAAGGACCCGTCTCTCGCGGAGAGCGTGATGAATTTGAAAGCGGGGTGTCGCTTTCTGGTCTTTGTTAGTTACCGCCGCGGCCACCCCGTCCAGCATTACCTCTGCCGCCACGACCGGCGGAGAGAGCTTTGAGTTCATCATCAGTCCACGGCTTGTTTCGCGCCTTCGTCAAGCCGCGCACCTCGAGCACACTCAGCGCATCCACCGGAGGTGCCGTGTTTCCCCACGAGCGACGGACGAAGGTGAGAACCGCGGCGATTTGATCGTCGTTGTAGGTCGCGCCGACTGGCGGCATCAGGCCGATGGTCCCTTCTTTCCCCGACAGCAGCACGCGGATCACGGCATTCGGATCGACGCTCTTCACGAACGCAGATTCCGTGAGATTCGCGCCGATCTTATCCTTGCCCTTGCCGTCTTCCTGATGGCAGCCGATGCAGAGCCCCTTGTAAATCTCTGCCCCGGCGGCAAACTGTTTTTGCTGCTCGGCGGTCAGCGGCGCAACGATCACCGTCGGAACCGGTCGGTTCGGCCAATCCAGCTTGTTGACAACCGATTTGGCCAGCGCGGCGAGAGGCTCGGGGCCGGAGCCCAGCCGCGCTAATTCGACCGGTTCGGCCGTGAGGGTCACCGGTCGTCCAGGAGTAAACGCTTCGCCGGCGCCCGGAGTGCTGAGACCGGCGAGCGCGACGCTGCCGGCACCGCGGCCGCCGCGCCCGGCTGGTGTGCCAGCCGCGGGCAGCACCTTGTCGACGCCTTGCAGCAACGCCACCCGGACTGACGCCGGCTGTTTGTCGTCGGCCGCCAGCGCGAACAGTTTCTGAATCGTCGGCACATCACCACTGCGGGTGATGGCGGCGGCCAGCGCAGTGACGGCTTCGGTCTGAGTTGCGTCACCACCAGCATCAGGGTGGAGAACCGCCATCAGCACGGGTTCCTCAGCGCCGCTGATGCTGCTGACGACTGCGTCCACCATGATCGGGTCGTTGCCGAATTTCTTCAGCAGCTGAATCGCCGGCTCATTCCTCGCGGCGGCCGGCAGCTCGCCTATCGACGCGGCGACTTGGCGGCGCACGTTCCAATTCTTGTCACCGATGAGCGCGAGCACCGCTTTCGTGATCGCCGGATTGGAGGACCCAAGATAACGCTCGGCCAGCCGCACGGCGGACGCGCGCACCTCCGGCTTGGGATCCGACAGCGCGCGCTCGACCGACTCGG
>JBPYFA010000473.1:0-18652 GCA_051986585.1 Vicinamibacterales bacterium
GATCCCTTCGTCTGGCAGATCGTAGGCGCCGCCCGAGGTGCGGCGCGACACGGCGATCGGGAAATGCGCCGGTTCCAGCCACTCTCCGTCCACCAGGAGCATCGCTCGTTCCACGGCATTTCGCAGCTCGCGAATGTTTCCGGGCCAGCGATATCCACGCAGAAGCTCGAGTGCCGCTGGCGTCGCGCCTCGCACCTGCTTGCGGAACTCACGATTGAACTGGTCGATGTAGAAACTCACGAGGAGCGGAATGTCCGACGCATGATCGCGGAGTGGAGGCAGCTGCACCTGCATGACGTTCAGCCGGTAGAACAGATCCGCCCGGAATTTGCCCTGGTTCACCGCCTCTTCCAGGTCCCGATTGGTGGCGGCAATGACCCGCACGTCGACGTGGATGTCGGACGCGCCGCCGACGCGTTTGAACGACTTCTCTTCGAGAAACCGCAGCAACTTCGCCTGCAGTGCCGGCACCATTTCGCCGATCTCGTCGAGAAACACCGTGCCGCCTTCCGCCGATTCCAGCAGTCCCGTTTTCTGCTGACGCGCGTCAGTAAAGGCGCCACGTTCATGTCCAAACAACTCGCTTTCGAGCAGCGCTTCCGGCAACGCCGAACAGGTGATGTTCATGAAAGAGCGGGCCGCCCGATCGGAGTTGTAGTGAATGACCTTGGCGGCGAGATCCTTGCCCGTTCCACTCTCGCCGGTCAGCAGGACGGTCGATGCGGGGCTCGACGCAATCCGCTGCAGCAGGGTCCTGAGCGTGCGCATGGCCGCCGCTTCTCCGACAATGCGCGACAGCGCGAACGGCTCGGAGCGCGACGCGCGAAGGGCTCGAACCTCGCGGCGAAGCGCCGTCGTCTCGAGCGCCTTGGCGACCACCATCGCGATCTCGTCCAGGTTGAACGGCTTGTTGGCGTAGTGATACGCCCCCTGTTTCATCGCCTCGACCGCGGTCTCGATGCTGGAAAACGCGGTCAGCAGGATGATCGGCACGTCGGGCTGCGTCGCCTTCATCTTCTTCAATACCCGAAGACCATCGGAGTCGGGCAGACGATAGTCGAGCAGCACGAGGTCGATGTTGGGAGCGAACCGGTCCAGGGCCGCCTGCGCGGTTTCTGCTTCGACGACGGTGAGGCCGTCAGCCTGGAGACGTTCGGCGAGCGACCAGCGAATCAGCTGTTCGTCGTCGACCACCAGCACTGTTGGCATAAGTTGGAATTATATGGGAACTGAGTCGAACGTTTTGAGCGATCGGATAACCCGCCCTGGACGACGAAGTCACGCCGCAGCGGCGTCGCGTACCATGCCGACCATTGCGTCCATGTCGAACGGCTTGCCGACGGCGCGAAACGCGCCAGCCTTGACCGCCTCTTCGAGCAGCTCCGAACTGCCATGCGCGGTCATCAGAATGATTCGCCAATTGGGGGCACGCGCTCGCAGCAGGCGAAGAAGGCCGAGATCGTTCGAATCGGGCAGCTTCAAATCGAGCAGCACCACGCCAATGTCGTCGCGCCGGTCGAGACAGGCGAGTGCGTCCCTGGCGGACGCAGCTTCGAGCACGGGAAACCCTTCGGCTTGGAGGCTCTCGGCGATGGACCACCGAATCAAACTTTCGTCGTCGACGATAAGGACTGAGACCATTCTGGGAGAATATCGGCAGCTCCGCGGGGAAAATCCCACAGGAGACAGGCTCGGGGACCGACCGGCGATATCAAAAACCTCAGATTTCTCCATGAAAAGCCCCCGTTGCGGCGTATCGTGATCAAATCCCGAGCCACATGTCCCTGATCACATTTTCGAATCTGTCCAGCCAGGATCGGCGGATCTGGACCATCGCCGCCGTGCTTGCCGGCGCCGTGTTCATCGTCGACCTCAACCTGCCGTTCGATGTGGCGGTGAGCGCAATCTACGGCCTGGTCGTACTCCTCGGACTGTTTGTGTCCGACTCGCGGTTCCCAATCGTGGCGTCGGCCGTCGTGACCATTTTGACGGTCGTGGGGGGCTGGCTGTCGCCACCCGGCGGCCCCGTGGCCTACGGCATCGCCAATCGCGCTCTGGTGCTCGTCGGCATCTGGATCAGCGCGGCGCTGGTGGCGGGTTACGGGCGGGTCGGTCGAGCGCTCGATCGGTCGGCAAAGAATCTCGCCGACACGAAATTCGCGATCGACCAGGCGGCGATCGTCGCCACTACTGATGTGAAAGGCCGCATCACCTACGTCAACGACAAGTTCTGCGAAATCTCCCAGTATTCGCGCGACGAGCTGCTCGGACAAGACCATCGGATCATCAATTCCGGATACCACCCGAAGGAGTTCATCAAGGGTCTGTGGCAGACGATCGCGAATGGCGCAATCTGGCGTGGCGAGCTCCGGAATCGCGCGAAGGACGGATCGATTTACTGGGTGGATACCACGATCGTGCCGTTCCTCGACGAATGGGGCAAACCCTATCAATATATGGCGATTCGCTCCGACATCACCGAGCGGAAGCGCTCGGAGGCGCGGCTTCGCGAGCAGGAGTCGCTGGCGCGGCTCGGCGAGATGGCTGCGGTTGTCGCCCACGAGGTCAAGAACCCGCTCGCCGGCATTCGAGGCAGCCTGCAGGTGATCGGCGGACGCATGCCGGAACAGAGTCGCGATCGGATAGTCGTGCACGACATCATCAACCGGCTCGACTCATTGAACAACATCGTCGACGACCTGCTGGTGTTCGCCCGTCCGCGTGAACCGAAGCTCGCCGCGGTCCCGGTCGAACAGCTGGTGCAGAATACGGCGACGCTTCTGAAGAAGGATCCAGCACATGCGAGTACTCACGTCGACATCAGCAGCACGCCGGTCGTGATTCAGGCCGACCCCGAACAGCTGCAGGTCGTTCTGGTCAATCTGCTGCTGAACGCGGCGCAGGCGACTCCCAAGGATGGACATGTTCGGGTCGACGTCACTGCGGTCGACGGTGTGTGCCGCATCGCGATTGCCGATAACGGGCCGGGGATTCCGGCCGATGTCCGGGAGAAGATCTTCGAGCCGTTCTTCACGACGAAGCATCGGGGCACCGGCCTGGGGCTGCCGACCGCCAAGCGAGTCATCGAGCGGCACCGCGGCAGCATCGACGTCGAGTGCCCGCCTTCTGGCGGCACCATTGTGACGGTCGCGCTACCGCTCGATCCTCGGGCGGCGAAGGTCTCCACTGCGTAGATCGTCGCTCACCACATCTGGCAACGCGCCAGCCGATCGTTCGCTGGAACCTTCACGGCCGTCGCGATCGCTGCGGAGAATCTTCCGTATTGATACGCTTCGCGCTTCATCCGGCACGTGTGGCTCGATCGTTCGAACTCGGCGCAGAAAACCGCCGCCACGCAGCCGGCGGGATCGGTGACGCGAGTCACATAGCCTTGAAGCACGGGGCACCATGTTGATTTCAGAGCCATGGCCGCCTCCGTCTCTCCGTCCCTTTCCCGGTCAGGGGATGACGGCAATCCGATTGTCGACCGTGGACACACCGGGCGCGGTCCACGCCGCTCGTTCCGCCTCGTCCCGCTCATTCCACGACCGCACGAATCCGCTCAACACGACCCGCGCGCCTTCGGCGCTCACATTGATGCGCCTCGCATCGATGTCGGCATGTCGTCGCAGCGCGTCGGCGATGCGGGTTTCGACATCTTTCGGCAACACGACCGGTGAGACGACGATATGGTTGAAGACGCCTTTGACGCCGCGTAGGTATTTCACCGCTCGCTCGGCACTGACCCGCTGATAATTCCATTCCACGCGGCCGCCGAGGGTGATGTGACCGTCGCGCACGGTGACGGTGATCCCGCGCGGCACGTCGACGCGGTTGCTCAGCGCCTGCAACGCATCCTTTGCGATGTCTGGATCGATCCGTTCTTCGGCGAGCTTCACTCCCAGTTCGTTGGCGACTGCCTTGACGCCGTAGACGCGGCGGGCCGCTCGTTCCGCCGCCAGCCTTGCCGCGTAGGTCTCGACGTATCCGCTCAACGTGACGATACCGTCCTTATTGGTAACGCCAATCATCGTCGCATCGACCTGCGGATCCCAGGCAAGCTGTCGCATGACCATGTCGCGAAGACCCTGGTCGGGTGTGGTTAGTGTTGTGCTCATAGCTACCTCGCTTCACGGCACCATGTGCCGTCAGTCATTCAGCGCTCACGCGGAGATCGACGTCGCGCTGGCGGCTCCATCGCCGGATTCGACCTCCGGCGCGTGTGCCGTCTTGGGCGGCAGCGCCAGCACCAGCCGGTGTGCAAGACAGAGCACACGATAGGTCACCGATCCCATCCGCGGCCCCAGCAATGGCGACGAGTGCAGGCCCATGACGATCAATCCCGCACCGCGATCGCCCGCCACTTTCGCAATCTCCTCAGCTGGTTCACCGTAAACCATGATCGCTTCGGGGGCCGTCCCCTCGGCGGCCTTGCTGGTCAACTGTTCGAGCTCCGCCTCGACGCGATAGCGGCGTTCAGTCTCGATCGTCGGAAGCCCGGGCTGCGACGGCAATGGGCGGACCGGCTCGATTACGTGCGCCAGAATCAGCGGCACCGCGAGCGCCTGCGAAATGCGCTCCGCCACCGCCATCTGCTGCGAGGTGGCGGCGGTCAGATCGACCGGCACGAGCACACGGCGAACCAGCTTCCGAAGATCCTCGAAGTCGGTCGGCCCGGTATCCGTTCCCGCGGTGACCAGCGTCGGGACCGCAGTTTCGCGCAGCACCCGCTCGGTCGTCGATCCGAAGAAGAGCTTCCGAAATCCAGAGGCTCCGTGCGATGCCATCACGATCAATCCGCATCCACACTCGCGTGAGACGCGCAGAATCTCTGGCGCCGGTTTACCGCTCGCCACTTCGAAGTCGACCTGCGCACGCGCGCGAGTCCCGAGCGCCTGCTTGTGGAACCGCTCGATCTCGCGGAGGGTGTCGTCGACCAGACGCGACGGACCGGCCGCCAGGTGCGACGCTTCTGCAAGCAGCGGATCGTTGACAACCAGGAGCCGCAACCGCGCACCAAAGTGCTCGGCAATCGTGTTTGCATACCGCAGCGCACCGCGCGAGCTTTCGGAGAAGTCGATCGGACACAGTACGGGTGGAATAGGCATCATGATGAACCTCGAGCACGCAATTGCACTGCCAGTCAGATGTGCGAGACGCCGCACGCCGATCTGGCGGGTGCTGACACCGGGACACTCGTTGCTGCGAATGTTTTCACGGCGAGGGCGGAAAAGTCAGCAGCCAGGCAATCTCGGCGGCTGAAATGCCGGTGCAAATCGTTCAACGACGAGGGTCGGCACCCGGCACGGTATCCGCATGGCATTCTTCCGCCGGACACATCCGCATCCATTGCGCCTGTGGCGCGGCCATTGGCCTCGCGCCGGCGGCCTGTCGGACCCGGAGAGAACGAAGGAACCGGAGTTCACAACGGAGGAGCGGAGCGAACGGAGACGAACGAAGAAAGGCCGCTTCGTTTGCCTTCGTTCACTTCGTTCCTTCGTTGTGAATCTTCTTCGTTCACTTCGTCGCCTCCATCTTCTTGTGACAGGCTGCCGGCTCCAAACCAGCTCCACTGCAGCCGATCGTCAGTATCCGCGATTCGGTCGCACACTCCATCAACGAGGCAACCATGCTCCCCCATCGAAGTCTAATCGCCAAGCGGGCCAAACCGACGCGCGGAGTCGTTCGGGCAGCAACCGGAGTATTGGGATTGGCCGCCGCCGGATACGCAACGGCGGTCGCGACCGGGTGGGCGCGCTATGGCCACCCTTCTGGTGCACACGCGAACGAACAGGATGCGTTACTCGATCGCTTCATGCCGAAATTCGATGTCGTCGAACGGCACCACAGCGCAGTCAACGCACCCGCCGAGGTCACGCTGGCCGCGGCCGGCGCGCAGGACTTGATGAGCAATCCAGTGATACGGGCCATCTTCAAGACGCGCGAGCTCGTGCTGGGCAGTGGACCATCTCAAGCGGCGATGCCGTCCTCCCTCCTGCCGCTGGTGCTGTCGATCGGATGGCGGATTCTAGCGGAAGTCCCGGGGCGGGAGGTCGCTGTTGGCGCGGTCACCAGACCCTGGGAGGCGAACGTCACGTTTCGCGGCCTCGATCCTGACCAGTTCGCTCGATTCAACGATCCGGGCTACGTCAAGATCGTGTGGTCGCTCCGCGCCGAGCCGGTCGGATCAGATCGATCCATTTTCAGCACCGAAACGCGAGCCATTGCCACCGATCGCGACGCGCGGGTGAGATTCCGCCGTTACTGGGCATTCGTCTCGCCGGGAATCTGGCTGATCCGCCGCGCGTCGCTCGGGCCGCTGAAACGGGAGGCCGAACGCCGCGTTACGGTATCGTGACCGCCGCGCTCGCGTTCTCCAGCGCGATCTCCGCTTTTTCGACGACGAACTCGCGTTGCGGGTGACGAACCGTCAGCACTGGACAGGGCGCCGTGCGCACAACACGCTCGGCGACGCTGCCGAGCAGAAGGTGTCCGAGCGGACCGCGGCCGTGCGTGCCGAGCACGATCAGATCGATGCGGTGCTGTGCGGCATATCGCACGATCTCGGTGTAGGGCGACCCCACTCGCGTCGCGACGATCGTCTTCGCGGCGGCAGTCGCCGGCACGATCTCAGTCAGCCGGGTCCTGGCTTGCGCCTCCCACTCCGCGAGCATGTCACCGATTGGCGCCGCGAAACCCTCGGCCGACCACGGGAGCGTGTAAGGATCCTGCACGACATTGAGCAGGTGCAGGGTGGCCCCAAACGTCGTTGCGAGCGCAGCCCCGTACTTCACGGCAGCCTCGGAACATTCGCTGAAATCGGTAGGCACCAAAATGGTTTTGAGCTCGATCATGATGGCCTCCGACCGGCAGAGTGCAACTGCTGTTCCTCGCTCAAATGCAATGACGGATCCTCGGATCGTGCGTCTCCCGCAGCGCACTGCCGAAAATCCGGCACCGCCATCGGCGGTGGCTCGAGTCGCGCACAGATTGCGGCGGCAGGGTTCGTGCGTGAAGAAGTGTGGATTCTCTGAAAGGAGGTTGCCAATGACTCGCCTTGTCGCGTGCGTGACAGGTGCGCTGCTGTCATGCTTCATCGTCGCGATGCACGGACAGGCGCTACGCGAATGGCCCACCTATCCAATCAAAGCGGCGCCGGCGGAACTGCGGCCGGCCATCGAGCGCGCCGATCTCATCATTATTTCCATCCAGAATTCGACGTCGACCGAACTGACGAGCGCGCTCGCATCGGGCGGGCCCGGCGACGCGATCAAGGTGTGCCACATGTCGGCAACGACGCTGATTCAACGAATCGGCCGTGAGGAGGGCATTGCCGCAGGCCGCACGTCGGCGCGGTTGCGCACCCCGGCCAACGCACCAAAGCCGTGGGCAGCTCCGATCGTCAAACAGTACGCCGATGTGAAAGCTACGGCCGTTGACGGCTTCGCCGTCGATCTGGGAGACAAGGTCGGCGTGATGCGGCCGATCGCTCACCGCGCCATCTGCTCACCGTGCCACGGCGTCGATGAGAAACTCAATCCGCTCGTCCGCCAAGAGCTGAAAGACCGTTACCCGGTGGATCGGGCGACCGGATACCGCGACGGCGATCTGCGCGGCTGGGTTTGGGCTGAAGTGCCAAAAAAGTGAACGGGGGAGATGAAAAGAAACAGGCGCAAGGCGCCTGTTTCTTTTCACCGCCGTTGGATGAGCGTCTGCTGCTCACTTCTTCCCTTTCTCGACAGCCACCAGCGCATCCGGCAGCACGAACTCGTGCTCCGAATCCCGAACGGTCAAAACCGGGCAGGGCGCGGTGCGCACCACCCGCTCGGCTACGCTGCCGAGGAACACGTGGGCAACCGGCCCGCGGCCGTGGGTGCCGACGATGATCAGATCGATCGCGTGCTCGCTCGCGTAGTCGACGATCGCCGCGGCCGGGCTGTTGTGAACGAGAATCGTCGTCTTCGCCTGGAGTTCTCGAACATCCTCGTCGCCGACCCGCTCCGCCATCTGCCGGTGCGCGGCTCTCTCGATGTCCTCCTGGACCTCTAGTGGAATCGCGGCATATCCATACCCGTCCATCGACCTGGCGAAAACATTAGGCGCCGCGTGCAGCACGTGAAGCCGTGCGCCAAACTCGCGGGCGAGTGTCTCGCCGTACCGCAGCGCGTTGTCCGCGGCCGGTCCGAAGTCGGTGGCAACCAGGATTTGTTTGATCGCAATCATGGCGAGCTCCAATCGTTGAAACTCTCGGCGATGTCGACGTTCATGCGACCTTGACTTCGATCGCCTTCGCGGCCGCCTTCGCCGTTTTCGGCAGATGCACGTTCAAGACGCCGTTCTTGAACTCTGCCTGTACCTTGGTTGCGTCGATCTCGAGCGGCAGCGCAAAACGGCGGACGAACTTCCCGTATTCACGCTCGACTTTGTGGAACCGCTTGCCGTTGGTTTCCTCTTCACGACGACGCTCGCCCTGGAGAGTGAGTACGCCGTCTTCGACCTGCACTTTCACGTCTTCCTTCGCCACCTCCGGAAGATCCGCCTTGATCAGAAACTCCGTATCGGTCTCCTGAACGTCCGCTGCCGGCGCCCAGTCCGCGAAGAACGCGTCCGCTTCCATACCTCGCCGAGCCGCGCGCATCGGGAACAACCGACCGAGCTGAGTTTGAATCTCCTCGAGTTCTTTGATGAATGGATCCAACTTCACAATCGCCATGGCTTCCTCCAGTTCAAGCTACTCGCGGTACGACAGCCGATACTCTCCCACTCTGTCGGGATGGGCCTCGGCGAACCTGCCAACGACTGGGCGGACGGCTGCCACGAAGTCGGGCCAGCGCATGCGGATCGCTTCGGTGTGCGTGCCAGCGTTGAACACGATCTCGTCTTCAGCGGCAAGCGCGACGTCGACGAAGACGTCCTGCTCGTAGAGTGGCCCAAATGGCGGCATGGCTCCCGCTTCACAGCCGGGAAACAGCCGATTCAATTCCTCTTCTTCGGCCAGGCGGACGACGCTCACGCGTGCCAGCTCTCGCAGTCGATCGAGATTCACCGTCAAGGTTGCCGGCACAACGGCTTCAATCGGTTCACCATCAGCAAAGCAGATGACGGTCTTCGCCCAGCCATGGCCGGGCACATGCGTCACCGCGGCTTCCTCCTGAGCCGTGAACGCCGGTCGGTGTGGCATGACGACGTAAGGCACGTGGGCATCGCGCAGGAAGTCGTGAATCGACAATGTGCCCGGCATAAATCCTCCTCGCGTTAAGTACCAGGAGTTGACGCAATCGCGATACCACCGCCCGAGATCGGGGACTCGATGCGGAACCTGCGCTCTCGTGCAGTTTGCCGACTGACGCACCGCAGTCGCAACGCCGGAGCCGCCGAAAAATCGCCAGGTCCGTGCGGGTTTCTCCACAATCTTGCGGGCATGTCGCTTGCTCGAGATTCGACCGAGGCTTCTATGAGCGACTACGGCAGAAGAATCGTGGTGGATGCAGGGTTTGAACGCGTCGTGAACACGCTGAACAGGGCCATGCGCGCCGAGCGACTGCAGCCGCTTGCGCAACTCGACGTCCGCGATCACTTTGCGCGGGAACAATCGCACGATTTCCGTCGCTATGCGCTGGTTCAGGGATGGTCGCCGGAGTTCGCGATCGAGGCGCTTCGTCGTAACCTCGACGCCGGCACGACGCTGGCGGCAGTCTTCGCGGTGTACGAACTGGGCGATGGCGAGACGGTCGTCGTCGGCAACCCGCCGTTGGCTGCCTTCGCGGACGACTACGAATGGCAGCGGCTCTTCCCGACACTCGCATCCCTCGCCCAGGGTGAAACTCAACGGCTGGCGCGCGTGATGGATCGCATCGAGAAAGCGGCGAAGGTGACAGCGACCTCTGCCGAAAGAGTGCCCGTTACCGCCTGATTACTGAGTCCGGGGCGCTGGTTCGCGAGTCACACGCCAGTCGCCGCGAAGCTCTCGGATCCCGTCCTCGCACGTCGACGTGAAGGTGCCGACGATCTCGCGCGCCTGCGCCGTCCCCAGAAACCTCGCCGTCGCCTGGCACTGGCGATCGGGATCCCAGTAGGACGCAATCGTGCCGCTGATCTGGCCATGCTCGGCGCGAACGAACCGGATGGTGAGGAGCTGAGTGTGAGGCACGTCGGTCGGGCCAAGTCGTGGGTCGCCGGGCGGGTATGGGCGATACGGAACCCCGGTGTGGTCGGAGATCATCAGGACATCGCCTGCGGCCTGTTCTTCAGTGGCCGATAGGGTGAAATCAATCAGGCCGTGCCGGCCAGACGCGCTCGATTTGTACGTACCGCTCCAATGGCCGCCCAGAAGCTCCCAATCGGCACGGCTGGCAAACACGGTAACCGGCGCCGGCTTACCCGCGCATGCGACGACGGTCGCGATCAGCCCAAGAGCTCCTGCCGTGAGTGAAACAGCCTTCAGCAGCTTCTGCCGATGGGTGAGACCATACGCGCAACGCACGGCTAGCCCTTGGGAAAGGCGAGCATGTACTCGCCATCCCTGGTCCGGCGAAGGAACCGCGAGCTTTCGAGTACACCGAGCATCGCCTCGCACGTGTCTCGGTCAATTGCCCACAGCCGTTGGGCCTGCTTCTCGGTCAAGCGGAGACCTGGCATCTCGAGAAACTCGCCTCGTACGATTTCGAGCAGCCGTACGAAGTCGTGACCCGGAGTCGACCGACCAACCTCAGGTACTGCAATCATGATGCATCCTCAGTAAGCACAGGATGATCAGGAATGGAGCAATTCACGTACCCATCCGTGCCTCGGGGCCTTCCCGAATGAGGCGCAACCACCCAGAGATGTCGAACGTGAAACATTCCGCGGTCAGCTGCGAAATATTCAGGAGGGGTGCTCAGCTTCCAGCTTCCAGCTACCAGCTTCCGGCTCTCGTCAAAAGGGCCCCATCGGGGTAATTCAGCCGGGGAACTGGCAGCTGCCAGCTCAGTATGCAATTCGCCGCGACCGCGCCGCAGGCTTCAACGGGCCGATCTTGATCCGTGCGTCGACCACAGTCGCTCCGGTTCGGAGCACCATGACTGGATTCAGATCCATCTCCTCGATCTCTGGGCACACATCGAGCAGCTGCGATAATGCGAGCAGCAAGCTCGCGAATGCCGATTCATCCGCGACTGGCGCTCCGCGGTATCCACGAAGCAGCACCTTTCCTTTCAATTCCTCGATTAATGAGATCGCGTCCGGTTCGGTCAAGGGACACATCCGGAACGCCGTGTCACCGACGAGTTCGACGAATATGCCGCCGGTGCCGGCCATCACGACTGGGCCGAGCAGCGGATCGTTGAGCCCGCCGGCCACCATCTCGACACCCGCGGCTACCATTCGCTGAACCAGGACGCTCTCCAGTCGATCACCCAGAGTCTGTCCCAGATCCGCGTAGGCCTGCCGCACGGCTGCCGCGTCGTTCAAGCGCAGCTTCACTGCGCCCGCTTCGGTCTTGTGCAGCAGCGTCGGGCCCAGTCCCTTCATCACCACGGGCCAGCCGATTTCCTCGGCAATTCGCGTCGCGTCGTCTGATGTCCTCGCCACACGCGACGGCGCGACGGTGATGCCTGACGCGCTCAGCAGCCGCGTCGCCACAGCCGGATCGAGCCAACCGCCGCCGGTCTGCAGGGCTTGGACGACGACTGCACGCACGGTGTCACGATCGAACTGCTGGAGATGCGGGGGCGCCGATACCGGCGTTCGACGCCACTCCGCATATTCGCTGACCCGAGCTAACGCAACCGCCGCCGACTCGGGGAATGTGTATGTTGGAATCCCGGCCACACCCAGCGTGCTCTGGACGCCCATGAACGTCGCGAGCACTGGTTTGGTGGACCCAACCGCCGCCTGCTGAATGGCCTGGGCGACATCCTCTGCGACGGTAACGATCGGCGGAATGAAAATCGTCAGCAGGCTGTCAACGTTGGGATCGGCGAGCACGAGTTCGATCGTCCGGCGGTAGTGCTCTGCGCTCGCCGAAGCGATCATGTCCACTGGATTGCCGACGCTCGCCGCCGCGGGCAGAAAACTGCGCAGCCGCGACGTGGTGTCGGACGTCAACGTCGTCACCGTGAGGCCATTTGCCTCGCAAGCATCCGCGGCCAGGATCCCGGGACCGCCGGCATTCGTCACGATGGCGACACGATTTGACGTCGGGATCGGCTGGTTGGCCAGGAGCGCCGCCACGTCGAACATTTCTTCGAGTGTATGCGTCCGGATGACGCCCGATTGTCGCAGGAGGGTATCGGTGAGCGCGTCGCTGGTCGCACGAGCTCCGGTGTGCGACGACGCCGCCCGCGCGCCCGCTGAGGATCGGCCGGCCTTCACCGCCACAATTGGCTTCCGCCGGCCAACGTGACGCGCGATCTGAGAGAACTTGCGAGGGTTGCCAAAGCTTTCCAGGTACAACAGGATGACGTCCGTCCGGTCGTCGTGCGCCCAGAACTGGATCAGGTCGTTGCTCGAGACATCGGCTTTGTTGCCGATCGACGCAAACGTTGACATGCCCAGATTGCGTCGCGTCACGTACTCGAGGATCGCCAGTCCAAGCGCACCGCTCTGGGTGGAGAACGCGACCCGTCCTGCCGGTGGGTAGACAGGAGAAAACGTCGCGTTCACGCGAATCGCGGGATCGGTGTTGATGACGCCCATACAGTTGGGCCCGATCATCCGGATGCCAACGTTGCGGATCTTCTCAACGATTTCCGCCTCGAGCTCCCGGCCGGCCCCACCCGTCTCGCTGAATCCGGCGCTGATCACGACGAGCGCCTTGACTCCCTTGGCAATGCAGTCGTCGACGGCATCCGGCACGCGCGCCGCCGGCACCGCGATCACCGCAAGGTCGACCGGGCCGTCGATGTCGGAGACGCGTCGAAACGCCGGCAGCCCTTCGACCTCGCTCGCCTCGGGATGCACGGGCACAACCCGCCCGGTGAAACCATTGGCGACGATGTTGTGGAGGATTTCGGATCCGATGCGGCCGCGAACACGATTGGCGCCAATCACGGCAATCACCGTGGGCTCGAAGAACGGGCGCATCGAGGCAGCCGCCGCCTGCTCGGCGCGGTTCAGCGCACGCTCAGTGAACGACGGCGAGAGCTCGAGATCGAGCGACACCCGGATGACCCCGTGATCCATCCGGCGGCTGACGGCAAAGCCGGACTCGAGGAAGACATCGATCATTCGCCGGTTGTCACCGAGCACATACGCGTCAAACGTGCGGATGTCCGATCGCCGGCCGATCTCGGCCAGGCATTCGAGCATCCGAGTTCCGATTCCCCGCCCGCGCCAGGCATCGGCGACGGCAAACGCGACCTCCGCCCGATCCGCGGTCGTGCTGAGGTAATAGCCGGCAGTTGCGACGATATTCCCAGCGTATTCAGCCACCAGGACACGCTGCCGTTCCGGATCGACCGTGACCAATTCGCGCGCCTTATCGCGGTCGATCTTCGGCACCGCCATGAAGCGGTAATAGAGCGCCTCCTCCGACATCCGGTGCAGCATGTCGAGCAGTCGCAGGTCATCATCGGGGCGAATCGGCCGGAGATGGACCGTCGATCCGTCGCGGAGCACCACATCGGCACTGTAGTCAAAAGCTGAAAGGGTCATGGACATGCATCCTGTCTGAGCACGCTCAGGGCCAATCCCCAAAACGCCGGCCAGACGCCCGCAGAGTCGCCTACCCCTGGAATGCGTGCCGGATTTCCGGCATTGCGCTGTCTATACACTCGATGCCTCGCCGCGCAACGACCGCGAATGCATTCGATTTGATGTGGCTGTGCGGGCATTCTTATTGCGAATCCTTTACCAGTGAAATCCCCGCGTCGCGTTCTAAGGAATCGAGGCATGACATGGATTTGATGAAAGCCGCCGTCTTCCGCGGCACAGGCATTGTCCAGATCGAAGAACGGAAGAAGCCGGTTCCTCGCGCCGGTCAAGCCGTCATTCGCATCACCACCACCACCATTTGCGGCACCGACGTCCACATCGTCAAGGGGGAATATCCGGTGAAGCCGGGACTGATTCTCGGCCACGAGCCGGTTGGCGTGATCGATGCCCTCGGCGACGGACTCGAGGATGAGTATTTCGTCGGCCAACGGGTGATCGTTGGCGCCATCACGCCGTGCGGACAGTGCTTCTACTGCCTCAACTCCGCCCATTCGCAGTGCCATGGCGCGCTCGGCGGATGGCGGTTCGGCAATACCATCGACGGCGCGTGGGCCGAGTATCTCTTGGTACCCGATGCGCGCGCCAATCTCGCACCGATCCCCGATGCCGTGAGCGACGAACAGGTCGTACTGGTACCGGACATCTTTTCCACAGGGCTTTCCGGCGCCGAGAGCGGTAACGTGCGCGTCGGCGACAGTGTGGCCGTCTTTGCGCAAGGTCCGATTGGCCTCTGTGCGACGTTAGGCGCGAAGCTGCGCGGCGCGGCACTGATCATCGGCGTCGATTCAGTGCCGGCCAGACTCGAGATGGCCAAGCGATTCGGTGCGAATGTCGTCATCAACTATCGCGAGCAGGATCCGGTGGCCGAAATCAAGAAACTGACTGGCGGCCGCGGCGCGGACGTGACGATTGAAGCGCTTGGACAACAAACGACATTCGAGAACGCGTGGCGGGCGACACGTCCCGGCGGCACGCTCTCGAGCCTTGGAGTGTATTCCGGCAAAGTTGCGGCGCCCTACGATGCCTTTTACGCCGGGCTCGGCGATCAGAAGATCGTGACGACGCTTTGCCCCGGAGGGAAAGAGCGCATGCGCCGGCTGATGTCGATGATCGCCAATGGTCGAGTCGATCTCACGCCGCTCGTGACGCACCAGTTCGGGCTCGACGACATCGAGGCGGCCCTTGACCTGTTCTCGGCGCAACGTGATGGCGTGATGAAGGTGGCGTTGAAACCGCACGGGATCGTTCAGGTGCCGGGCGACGCGGCGGCGCTCGTAACAGCGAGCTGACTAGCCGAGGGTCTGGGAACCGACGCGGAAGAACAACTCGGTGTTCTTCCGCGTCGTTGTGTTTCAGGCGTGCCGTTCAACGTGTGTTGCCGGAAGGCGTGACGGGATGGTTCTCGAAGTGATAGGCCACCCGGACGACGCCGGCCATCATCGTAAACGTATCGCGGTTGCGGAACACCGTCGTGAATTCAGCGGCCGGTCGAATCGCGATGTGTCGCGTGACGATCAGGTTGAGTCCACCGCCAAAGGCGAATGTTGGATCCGTGAACGTGTGGCTCATCGTCAGCGCTCCGGGGGTGTCGACCATTCGCTTTCGATAGAACGCCGGCACGTTCATGTCTCCGACATCGAAGGACGACCGGCACAATCCGATTCCGCCTTCGAGATACGGATTGGTGCCGCCGGCCGGGGCCAGTCGCGCCTGAAACTTCATCGCCGCGGTAAACCATGTCGGTGAGCTCTGGTTGTCGATCCAGGCGCCGGTTCCCTCGATCGCCATCGAGGGGGTCAGTTGCCATCCGAGGGCGCCGCCGGCCGTAAACGCACCCTTCTGCGGTTCAGAAGATGCACCGGCAAAGACGTTGAGAGTCGTCCCGCGACTCCATGTAGTGACGGTGGATTCCTGCGCGGAGGCGAGTGCGCCGACGGTGATCAGCGCGACGGCCATTGCGCAAGCCCGATGAAATATAGAGGTCATAAAGCCCTCCCGCTTCGTTGAAGTACGAAGCATAGGAGGCGCCAATTGGAATGACGTATTGCGCCAAGGAATCACTGTCGCGGAATCGCTTCTGGTGCTACAGTGCCGGGGTTTCGGCAGTGCGGAATTGCTGGATTCGTGAATCGGTGAACTCGCGACTTGTTCGCCGGCATCTCTCTTGCCAGTGATCCATGCGGAGGCGCGTATGCGACTCAAGACCATCATGACGACTCCGGTCGAAGTCATCTCCCCTGCTGCCTCGATCAACACAGCTGAGCGGCGCCTGAAGTTGAAAGGCATCCATCATCTGGTGGTCGTCGAGCACGGAACGGTTGTCGGGTTGGTGACGCCGGACACGCTGAAGAGCCGGCAGGAGGAAGGGGCGAGAAAGGTTGGCGATGCGATGATTCGGAACATCGTGCTCGCACCGCCCGACATGACCGTGCGCGAAGCTGCCGAATTGATGATGCCCGGCCATACGCAAACGGCATTGCCCATCGTCCGCGACAATCGCCTGGTTGGCATCGTGAGCGTCTCGGATCTGCTCGAGTTGGCGTGCGCTCGCTAACCTACTCAGTTTTTGCCTTGGCCTGGATCGATTCGATGTACTTGACGAGGTTCTCGATTCGCGCCTCGTTGACTTCATTTCGATTGTCGAGCCCCTTGAAGATCGGTCCCCAGACGGGCATGTCGCTCGACCCATGAGCGGCCTTCGGCGATTGCGTTCCGCCGCGAATCACGTCCTCCACCATCGCCGCGGGAAAGGTTCCCTTGTTGCGCTCGGTGAGCGTCGTGAGATCGGGTGGAGATGTCTTCAATGCGGGCGCAACGCGTCCGCCACCCTTGCCATCACGACCGTGGCACGACGCGCAATAAAAATCGAACAGATCGCGGCCAGCAAGCGACCGGATGACAAAATCGGGCGCCTTTTGTCGATCCGGACTTTGGGCGGAAATCAGCGGCGCAAACAGAAGCGCCGTCGAAAACACGACAGCGACTTTCATCATCAGAGTGTTCACGGGAGCCTCCGTCCTGACCCACAGCAAACATCGGACCGGGGCCGCGGATGAACACCGACCAACACGGAACAAGACGGACGACCATGGATAAACAGGGTAGGATAGCGACGTCGTGGATTCCGTTGGCCTTCCTGCCGACTTCCTGAGACTCGCGTTGCGACTGGGGCTCGCAATGCTGCTCGGCGCAGCGGTTGGACTGAATCGCGAGATCTCGCTCAAGCCGGCCGGATTGAGAACGCACGCCCTGGTGTCGCTCGGCGCAGCGCTGCTGGCTCACATCGGTCTGTCCCTCGGGCAGCCTTTGGGCGATGGTGCGTCTGCGGCACGGATCATTCAGGGACTCGTCGCCGGCATCGGCTTCCTTGGCGGCGGGGTCATCCTCCATCGGGCAGACAAGGGGATGGTGCACGGCCTGACGACCGCAGCGTCGATCTGGGTCGTGGCCGCCACCGGCGTCGCAGTTGGCACGGGACTGTGGCGGGCCGCCGTCATCACCATCGTCCTGACGCTCCTGATATTGACGGTCGGCCGCACAATGGACCACTTGCTGCACCGCATTTCCTCAGACGATCCCGACCAGAATTGAGGATCGCGCCTCGCCTCCTGCGCAACAAGCTCGGTCACCAGGGCGGCAGCGTCATGAACAGGAATTCGCGCAGGTAGGGGTCGTTCGACGACCGGAGTTCCGTGGCGGTCCCCTCGAAACAGATCCGACCGTCGTGCAGAACCATGAACGTCGCTCGGCCTTCCTCTCCTTCAGGAATGGCCCGTATCTGGGGGCGTCCGTTCTCGAGCCGCGCTTCGTGGTGGGCCACGTAAAAAGCGTCGCGGATCTGGTGCGTGACGACAATGGATGTCACGCGGTGGAGGTCCCGCAGTTTCACGATCTCATCATCCACGGTCGTCGCGATGATCGGATCGAGCCCGGAGGTCGGGTCGTCGAACAGGACCAGATTCGGGTTCGCCGCCATGGCCCTGGCGATGGCCACACGCCGTTTCTGGCCACCAGACAACTCCGCCGGCAAGCGATCCATGTACTCATCGAGGCCGATGAACTGCAGGACTTCCGTGACCCGCTGGCGCACCTGATCGTCGGGTAGATGCATCTCTTCCGACAACCGATAGCCAACGTTTTCCTCGACGGTCAATGAATCGAATAGCGCTCCTGCCTGGAACAACATGCCGATCTGTCCGCGTACTCGAATCAGGTCATGCTCGGTCATGCCGTTGATGCAGTTCCCGTTGACGAATATCGTCCCCGAGTCGGGTTGCAGCAGGCCAAGAATGAGCTTCAGCAGCACCGATTTGCCCGAGCCGCTCGCACCGAGCAGAATCCTCATGCTGCCTCGCGGGATCGTGAAACTGATGTCGCGAAGCACGATCTGCTCATCGAAACCGAACGTCACCCGGTCGAAGACAACCGCAGGCGAGGTGTCTCGATCATCGAGCGCCGTTGCTGGCGAGAGTGTCCGACGTTTCACGAAACGATTCCTGGTAACTTCACTTCAGCATGCACTCGCTACCGCGCATGCTGAGGGTGTGCTCACGGTTGCGTTCGAGCAGCTGCGCGAGCGGGCCCCCCTGAAGCGCACTCTTCCTCAGGCGGCACGTTCCACTAACGTCGTACTCGGGACAGATCACGCGTTCCACGTCGCCCTCGAAACTGGTCACCTGCGTGACCTGCTCACCCGAAATCGGACACCGAATGGATCGTATGGTCATGTCGTGATTGCCGGGATTCCGTCATTGAATCCCGTGCTGCCATGGTTGGTGCAAATAGCTTGCTCACGCGTGCGGTACTTGGCTCGCATGACTCCGGTCATGGTTTACCGGTCACGCATAGAACCGCCTTTTCAGCAACTCCGTCGCGGCAACGTAGAGAGCGGTGATCCCGGCGATAACGGCCAGCAGCGAGGCGGGCAGCGGCACAAAGCCAAATACGGGCGCAAACGGCG
>JBPYFA010000474.1:0-27821 GCA_051986585.1 Vicinamibacterales bacterium
ACAAGGAAAAGACCCCCTGTTCAACCCGTCCCATCTGTCCACGGCCGCTGACGACGCCCAGACGATTGATCACGAAACGCAGGCCGTACATCGCGGCGTACTCTTGTAACAGCAACTCTGAAGCGAGCTTGGTCGCGCCGTAGAGCGAACGAACACCATCGAGCGTGAAGCGTTCATCGATTCCGGCTGGCGTCACGCCGATCTCCGTTTGCGCCGCTGCGATCACGAAGCGAGTCGTGCCTTCATCCGTCGCAATCCGATTCAGGGCGGCGATTGGATAGACGCGGCTCGTGGAAAGGAAAACGACGTCGGCGCTCGAGCGGCGCGCCAGCTCCAGGACGTTCAGTGTGCCGACGAGATTGGAACCGATAACCTGGCTCGGCGGAGTCGAATAGCCCGCCAGGACGGACGGGTTGGCGGCGCAGTCGACGATTAACCCGAGTTCATGTTCAAACGGTTCCAAGTCGGTGAAAACGCGCACGTCGCCGTGGCAGAATTCAACGCCGGCGGCACGGAGCTTCGCCACGTTCAGCTCGGACCCAGCTCGCTGGAGATTGTCGAACGCGATCACGTGCGCGGTCGAACACGTGCGCGCCAGCTCGATTGCCAGAGTCGACCCGATGAACCCGGCACCACCAGTGATCAGGACCTTCTTGCCGGAGTAAATCCGATCGACTGCTGCATCCGTCGTTGTGTGCAACACGGCATCCGTCATGCTGATCTACCGTTCTTCACGGTGAAGTGACTGCGAATAGATCGCCTCGAGTCGATCCAGAATCGGAGCCCACCCAAAGTGGTCGCGCGCGAGCCGGTAGGCCCGCTCTCGTGCATCCTCGAGCATTGCCGGATCGGACAGAAACCTGGACAGCGCGTCGGCGAATTCAGCGGCGCTGCGACCGACGACGGCGCCGGCACCCGCGTCCGCCACAATTGGCAGGTTGCATTCGCGAGAGATGATCGCTGGCGTGCCGCTCGCCAGCGCCTCCAGAATCGCCATCGACAATCCTTCACCGACCGAAGGCAGTACGAACAGGTCAGCTCTCGCGAGCAGGTCGAGCTTGCGCTCGCCGGTCACCATTCCCGGTACGATGAACCGGCTAGTGAGGCTTCGATCGGCAATCCGCGCGCGCAGAACCGACACGAGACCCTGCTCATCGTTGCCTGCGAGTACGAAGACCGCGTCGGGATGACGTTGAGCGATGCCAATAAAGGCATCGACCGCCAGATCCGGTCCCTTGAGCTCGTGCACGCGCGCCATGAACAGGATGACCTTCTGCGTTTCCGAGATTCCAAGCGCCGTGAGAGCGTCCGCTGACGCAGAACGCCGGAACCGTGAGACGTCAATGCCGTTCGGCACGAGGTGAATCGGTGTATTCACACGCATCGCCTCGAAGCTGCTGACTTCCTCCGGCGTCAGCGCCACCAGACCGGTCGCGCGGCGCATGATCGGCCGTTCGACGAAGCGAATGTAGATCGACTTCTTCAACCCACGGAACCGGAGCCGCGACGGATCGAACACACCGCGTTGGCTGTAAAAAAGCGGGATTCGATTCGCGATCGCCAGGCGGGCCGCCGCCTGCGTTGGATACACGAACGGCATCTGCGTGTGGACGATATCGATGGTCCGCAGCATGGAGCGCAGGACGGGAGGCAAGTCCGGCGTGTACATGTACCCGATTGATTGACTCAAGTACTTGACCCCGGGCAGATAGCGCTTCAGCGGCTCTTCACGGCGGAAATAGCGGACGGTGACGCCGTCCACAGATACCGGCCGATCGGTCGGTACGTCGAGGTCTTCGTCCACATTGCCGTTTGGAGCGAACACTGTGACCTCGTGCCCGCGCGCGACCATCCCTTCGGCCAATGCGGAGAGCGACCAAATCGGGCCGCCGATACGATACGCCGGCTTGTAGCCATGGCTGACGTAGAGAATACGCATCGATCGGCGGTCACGTGCCTGTCGGTCTGCGCCCCCGAGCCACGACCCCATTGGGACCGTACTCGACGTTCACACTGACAAATCCGGCCTCGTCGTACCAACGCCGGACGGTCTGCAGGGTCTGCGGATGATCGTGAGCGGGGGCATACATGTCGAAGGTATCGAGCACAGCCCATTCCCGGTTCAGCGCGGCGGAGAGCCCGAGATGATCGTACTGAACGATCGGCAAGAGCCTCGATCCGGCGCGGCCTGCCAGTCGGTAGAGCCACGCCGACAGCGGCACTAACGGTGGCGTCACGGCGGCAATGATCCGATGGAGCCGTTGCTTGTCGGCACGTTTGGTGAGCGGACGCAACGCGTATTTCCAGGAGATCAGCGATCGTAGTCGAGCGGCATAGACATCGACGACGAGCTCACCGCCGGGTCGGACGTGCTCCGTCAACCGGCGAAACGCCGCGGCCGGATCGGGCGTGTGCTGCAGGACGCCGAGGCAGATCACCTTGTCCACCGACCGCGGGCGCACGGGAATATCCGACATGTCCGCCTGGAAGATGAGCAGGTTTGAATGGCTGCCGTTGTTGGCATAGTTGGCATCGACAGCGGTCGACAGATCGAATGACAACACCTGGGCGCCGGTGCTGACCAGCACCTCGGTGAAGCGTCCGGCGCCGGAACCCGCTTCCAGGATCGTCTGCCCGCGCAGGTCTTCGGACCATCGGGTGACCTGAAAGAGACGATTGCGAGAGAGCGGCAGGCCCGTGTAGCTGTCGAGCTGCGTCTTGCGGTGAACGTTCCACTGCAAGCCAAACGAACCCGCGTAATGCTCGCGCTGGACGAAACGCGCGACACCATTTACCACCGGATAAGCGGTGCCGCAGCTTGCACACGTCAGCCGGCTCGGTCTGTCCTCGATACGCAACGTGCCGTCGTTGCAGCTGAGACATCGCAGGAACCGGATCTGCTCCTCGGTCATAAGCGCTCGACGCCTGAATAACGAGAGACGAGATGGAGCAACACTACGCGGGTCGAGTGAAGACGAACTCGTTGCATCCAAACCCGCCGCCGCACGTGGTCAGCTTCTCGAGCGAAAATCCCTTGCTGCGGCAGAACTCGAATATCTCCTCCGGTTTCGCGACTTCGAACGGGTATCCACCCAGCCAATCCTTCCAATCATGGATCAGCGACATGCCCCGGCTCGTTCGATAGTCTCGATAACGGGCGGCCGGGCTCCGCCCTCGCATCAGATCGATGGCCAGCCCCCGCACCGCAAAATAGGGAACAAACACCGACGTCACACCGGCCCGCCCCAGCCGTCCTGCGTTATAGAGCCGCTTCACCGATCGCCAAACCGTCGACATTCGTCCTTGATCGTTGTAGATGCTGACGAAGAGGAGCCCGGGCCGCTTTACGCTGGCGCTGACTCGCGTCAGTCCCTCCCACATTCGGCCGGTGTGATGCAGCACGCCCCACGAATACACGATGTCCCACTGGCCGAGCCGATTCATGTAGTCGGCGTCGAGCACGCTGCCCTGCTCGACTGTCCAATTCTCGGCGTCGGGAAAGTAGCGTCGCCGCAGCTCGCGCGTGCAGGCGACGCTGTCGGGATCGAAATCAAAGGAATGCACGCGTCTGGCCCCCAGCCTCATCGCGGCAAGCGAGAACAGGCCGCTTCCGGACCCGGCGTCAAGGAAGGCGGCGCCGGCGAGGCGGTCCGCGCCCAGCATCTCTCGCAACGATCGCTCGGCCTCCAGAATTCGGTCTTCGGTGAGGACGCCAAGGAAGCTTGCCCAGTTGCGGCCGAACGGGAACCGCGTCGTTTCCGTCGCGTGCCCGTGCTCCGACCCCGCGACGGTCATTTGCATGGAAGTGTCTTCATGCAGTCACTGATCGGAACGCGATCAATTGACCGGTTCCAGTTCGGCGGCCTGCTGCGCTGGGGTCGCGACATTGGTGATGCCGTACTCGCGGCGCCACAGCTCAATCATCGTCAACGCAAACAGCCGTTGCATGTTCGAGAAACCGCCTCGCTGTCCCGCCAGCAATTGACGGACAACGCGGCGATCGAACAGATCGGCCTCTCCTCCAGTGAGCACGTCTTCGAGATAGCGGCCCCAATCCCCTTTCAACCACTTGCGCAGTGGCGGGGCAAAACCCTGCTTGCGTCGGAGATCGAGGGTCGGCGGCAGCAGCCGTTCCGCGAGCCGTCTCGCGAGAACCTTCCGCTCGTGCGCGGTCGCACGCAGGCGATCCGGCACCTTCGAAAACGCGAATTCGATCAGACGTGGATCCAGGAAAGGGGCTCGCACCTCGAGCGAGCACAGCATGCTGGCACGATCGACCTTCACGAGGATGTCGTCGACAAGATAGGTGCGGAAGTCGAGTGCGGTCGCCTGCTGAAGCGGGGTCTTCCGGTCCGCACAGAGCCCGGCCTTGTACGCCTCCGGTGCACCACGCACAGGTCGGCTCGCACCAAGCGGTGCGAGCAGCCGGTAACGTGCGTCTTCGTCGAAGAACACATTGAACTGCACGATGTTCATCGGCCACTCGGCAGTCAGGCCGAACAAGTAGTTGCGCCCCATCGTGCCAACGGGCAGCAGCCGGCTCACCGCGGTGCGAGCCAGACGTTTGGCTGGCCGGGGGATCCATCCACCCATGCGGGCCTGCTGCTGCACCCATGTGTGCTGCCAATAGCCGCCAAACAACTCGTCGCCGCCGTCGCCGCCAAGCGCGACGGTCGCTTCGCGGCGGATGAGACGAGAAACCAGATAGGTCGGCACCATCGAGGAATCGGCGATCGGTTCGTCATACTGTCGCGCGAGCTCGGGCAGAAGATCGACCGTCGCCATTTCGGCGGCAAGCTCGACGTGTTCCGTGTCGAAATGCCGTGCAACTTCGCGCGCGTAGGGCGCCTCGTCGAAGCTCCCGTAGCCTGGAAATGAGATCGTAAAGGTCTTGACGCGCCGCGACGACACGCGGGCCGCCATGGCGACGACCAGGCTCGAATCGATCCCTCCACTCAGCATGATCCCGACCGGCACATCGGCGATCAGCCGCAGCCGAACCGAATCGAGCAGTATTTCTTCGAGTTCGGCGACCAATTCGTCGTCGTTGTGGAGCGTCCCCGTAGCCGGTGGAGGAAGCTCCCAGTAACGCGAGATCCGAGCTTCGCCGGAGGACAGCTCGAAGACCAGGGCATGCCCTTGCGGCAGCTTGTGAATGCCACTGAGCAGACAGCGGTCGCCGGGGACGTATCCAAAGGCCAGGTAGAAATCGAGCGCCTCGGGATCCAGCACGCGTGGGCAGGACGGGTCGGCAAGCAACGCCTTCAGTTCCGAGGCAAACACCAAGGTGCCGTTGTGGTTCCGATAGAACAACGGCTTTTCGCCCGCTCGATCGCGGGCGATGAGCATACGGCGCCGCGATCGATCGTAGAGCGCCAGTGCGAACATTCCGTTCAGCCGACGCAAACAGTCATCACCCCACTCGAGATACGCTTCGAGAATCACCTCAGTGTCGCTGGCAGTACGAAAGACGTGGCCGCGACTCTCGAGCTCGCGGCGAACCTCCTGATAGTTGTAGATCTCGCCGTTGAAAACGATCTGGAGCTGACCCGACGAGTCGGCCATTGGCTGCCGGCCGGCCGGAGAGAGATCAATAATCGCCAGCCGCCGATGACCGAGCGCGACGAGCCCGTCCTCCGACCACCACGCACCCTCATCGTCAGGACCACGATGGCGAAGCGTGTCCCTCATTTGCAGCAGCAGGGGAGCCGGAATGGGTCTCTTGGTACTGACGTAACCGACGATGCCGCACATGTGAATCGCTAATCCCTAATCGCTAATCGACAGATCCATTACAGCGCTACGCGCCTCAGCCCACGCCCGTGAGAAGCGGCAAGCTCCTCATACAGGTCAGCGTACTGGCGCGCGATGGCCGACGCTGAATACCGCTGTACGCGATCGTAGGCAGCCCGTGCTCGCGTCTGGGCCGCTTCGCGCTCGGTCAGTGCCCTGATGATACCGTCGGCGACGTGCTGTGGGTCTGCGGGATCGACAAAAATCGCCGACTCGTCGTCCAGGATCTCGCGATGCGTCGAAAGGTCTGAGACGACCAGTGGACACCTGCATGCCATGGCCTCGAGGACGACATTCGGGCTCCCTTCGAACCAGGAGGCCGAGACCGTGACGTCGGCGCGCTTCATGAGACTCCAGAGATTGGCCACGTATCCCACAATATGCACCCGGCCAGCGAGGCCGCTCGCTTCGACCAGTCGTTCAACGGCCCCGCGCAACGAGCCTTCGCCACAAAGAATTGCCTGAACGGGCCGATCGGCCACAACGAGCCGAAGCGCGCGAACGACCGTCTCGAAATTCTTTTGTCGTTCCATGCGGCCGGCAATCAGCACAATTGGCTCGCCTGGCGCCACGCCGGTTTCGTCAGCAGTGGCCTGCGGCGCCGCGGCTATGTCGTCAAAGGGCAGACAGTTTGGAATCACGCACCGCTTCACGCCTTCGGACGACCGCTGCGCCCAGTAGCGGTCACCGGTTTGAGAATTGGACACGATGGCGCTGGCGAGACGCGCAACTTTGACGCGGAGCCACATTTTGAGACTGCTGGGGTAGGCCTCTTCGGACGCGCGTTCGGAGAATACCCACGGAGTGCCGGACAAAAAAGATGCGAAACCACCCATCACTTCCATTTGCAGAAGCCAGCATTGGACGACGTCGGGTTTTACGCGCCTGATCGTCGCGAGCAATTTGTACAAGATTTGCGGATCATAGTTGCCGGCAGAGTGCAGTCGATGAATCATCGCACCGGTGGCCTCGAGACGCGGCAGATTCGGGCCACCTTGAACCACGGCGACGTGAACGTCACAGCCCATCCGGACGAACTCCGCCGCCAGGTAGGTCAGTTGCCGCTCAGCACCGCCGCCAGCCATCGAAGGCACACAATGGAGGATTTTCACTTACGCTGACGCCTTCGCAAAGCGGTCCGGGAAAGTGACTCCGAATTGCCGCGCAGCACGATTCAGCGCGGTGACCAGAGCCTTGACCACAAACATCACCGGCAGGAAGCGATACACGAACAACAGCAGGAGTACGAACGTTCGGTTGCGAAACGACTGATAACTCAGTGTCGCAACCCAGACGTAAGCCGCGAGCACCCAATACCGGCTCGAGTGGCGCTCGTAGAATCGGTGGATTTTCGCAAACGCGAATCCGAGGGCGGCGCCGCGAAGAGCCGCACTCACCCACCCACCCGTAAGGACGGCTTCTGCGATCGTGCCGAAGGCCAATCCGCCGCCTTGAGCGGCGTAGATCGGGTAGAACGTGTGCACGTACCAGTCGGCCGGGTCAACCTTCTCGAATGGGAAGAGCTGCTGGGGCACCAGGCCCGTGAGGTCGGCCCAGTGAAATCCGTCCGGCAGTGTTCCCAGGCTTCCAGTCAATTGCTTCTGCGCAAGATCGATCGCATTCCCCATCAGTATTTCGAACTCGCTCGCATATGCGAAAGGGTTGGACCAGAAACCTCCGGCGGGTAGCAACGCGTTTCTCAGGACGCCGAATGCGGTGAACCCAATCAGCCCGACTCCGGCGACGGCCAACACGAAACGAAGCGACAGCGGTCGCACGACCAACTGATACATCATCGCCGTGCCCATGACGAGCAAGACCAGATCGGTGCGACTGGCGAGCCTCGTCACGGTAATGAGCGCGGTCACGACAATCCACCAGATGATGAGCGATCGAGTTCGCGGGTATCGGCTGAATAACGCGGCCAGCAGCACCATGGCAAGCGCGTGCTTCATCCCATTCAAGTGGTTGAACGCTTGCGCGACCAGCAGCGGCAGTCGCCGGTAGACGAGATACGTCTCGAGATAGGTGCTCGCTGACGTGTCGTAAAAGAGACCAACGAATATCGTGAAGCCCTGGATCATCAGGTACAGGGCCGCCACGGCGACAAAGACTGCGAGGGTCGGCGAACGAAGTGGTCGTTGAGTGAGGGGCAACCTACCCCGCACCATCAGGTAAACGGCGGCGAATGATGCCAGGTGCCAGACGTATAACCACGCGATCTCGCCGACCTGTTGCGCGGTTGGCTGGAGCACCCACAGGCGGTTGTCGTTGGTAATGGCATAGTGCCCGCCGATCGCCAAGAACCCAATCAGCGGGTACGCCGCGTAGAGGGTCACCGCAGCGGCATATACCGCGCCCAACTCAAACCACGGCATGACATGGCGCCGCCGATGCCACAGCACCCAAAAGAACAGAGTGCTCACCAGCAGCGCAACCGCCAACGGCGCCGTCACCGGCAACGTGTTCGCGTCTGTGGCCGCCGCGAACGCTGCCAGCACTATCAGCAGTGCTGACGGCCACACGTACTTCGATACAACCGGCACGTTCCTAGTGTCCTGTCCGCGTGGATCGCGGCATAAGTCCCGGAGCGCGGCGCCCGGATCGCAAGGCGCGACGACCGCGAATACGGGAGTATTTAAGAGAGGAGCAACGCCGCCAGCCGGGATGCCCCGCCCGGGAATTATGTCGCGAACTACGCGGACAGGACACTAGCTTACCCCGGCGGGAAGTTGGCCTCCCCGGATACCGAGGCGCGATACGACAATGCTCGTGCAGGTCAGTGCGACGGCCCAGGCGACGACGTAGGCCCATGCGAGTCCCACGGCGCCGGCGATCGGCGTCAGCAGCCAGGCGGCGACGACCAGCGTTCCAAAACCGGGAATGGTTACCCACCGGAGAGCCACCCAGCTTCGTTCGCGGCTATGTACGAGTTGGATCATCGCGTTGGCGAGACTCTCCGGCACGGTGGCGGCCATCAGCACGAAGAGAACGGCAGAGCCGCCGACGAACTCGTGCCCGAAGATCCTCAGAAGCAGCGGACCGAACAAGGAGATCACCGTCGCTGCCGACGCTGCGATGACACCCGCAGCAGTGACGTTGAACCAGAAGACGCGTCGAAATCGGCGTTCATCACCCAACCCTCGCTGGTTGTTGAGCAGCGACAAACTGACGCTGTTGACGATGCTCGGCAGGAAGATCACCATGATTCGAAAACTGTTGGCCGCGGCGAAGACCGCCATCGCTTCGTAACCGCCAGGCTGCCGCGCGAGGAGCGTGTTTCCCAGCCAGATAGCCGGAAGCGTGATCATGCCGCTCAATGCCACAGGAACCGAGTATCTGACCAACAGACTCGATTCCGAGCGAATCGCGGCAAACTGGATCGCGATCCCATGCCGCGCGGTCTCAGTCGCGAAAAGCTTCGCGAGCGTTGCTGACTGCACCACTGCGCCCACCACCAAGCCGACAGCCGCGCCAGTCAGACCACCAACTCTGGCGCCAATCACGCAGGCCACGACTGTGCAGGTGCCGGCGATGATGCCGGCCCTCCCGAAGGCCGGATAGCTTTCCAGTCCGGCCAGCGACCCGATCAGAAACATGTTGGCGACACCAAAAAATACGGCGGCCGACGCGATCATGAGCGGCGTCGAGAGCTCCGGATTGGTGAGGACATCGATTGCGAGGGTTTTTGCGCTGATCAGCAGCGACAACGCGAGCGCCGCGCCGAGCAGCCCAGAAATGACGGCCAGCAGTCCGAGCAGCCGGCCGGCCCGTGATGGGTCGGTGCTCCGGAACTCGGCCAGGTACTTCGTCGCGGTGAATCCCGTCGCCCATTGCACGACCGAAGTAAACAGGACGACCGTGCTTTGGACGACCGCGTACTCCCCGAACACTCGCCGTCCGAGCAGGTTGGCGATCGCAATATTGATGATGAACGTGCTGCCTTGGAGCGCCGCGGTCCCGACGAGATTCCAGACGAGGCCCCGCGCCATCCGCAGGCGAAGGCTTTCTCCGGCAAAGCCGGAAGCGACCGCGTCCGAGGCAGGCTGCACCGCTGTGGTTAAATGCGACGTTCTTCGCGCAGCTGGCGGCTGTCGAGCACAAGAGCAATCAGCGCCGCGGCGATCAATCCCGCGGCCAATCCGAGCGCGGTCGTTTTCGTGGTCTGGCGCGACAATGGACGGTCTGGCGGAATCGCATCGTCCACCACCTGCAGCACGGCGCTACTACCGACACCCTCGCTGCGAGTTTCCTCATAGCGAACGCGGAGGTCGCTGTACACTTTCTTCGCCAAATCGTAGTTCGTCTGCAGTCGTGCCTCTTCGATTTGGCGGCTGTAGAGCTCGCTCAGTTCCTTCAACTCGCGGCCTCCAAGTTTTTTCACTTCGACCAGTTCGCGACGCTGCTGTTCGAGTGCGGCAAGGTGAGCACGGCTGCTCGCGATCTGAAACGCGAGTGTCTGATACACGGGATTGATGAACGGGTTACTGAGATCGAGCTTCTGGGCGTCGTCGAGGGTTCCTTTCGCAGGATTGTCTCGGTCTGACTGAGCAGCCTGCCTCAACGCATCCTCGGACCGAACCGATCGACCGACCGAGAGAACCCGCTCTTGCTTGGCGATCTCCGACTCCGCTGCTTTGAGACGTGCCTTTTCGCTCTCGATATCGACCGTAAGCCGGAGCAGCTCTCCGCGCTCATAGATCATGGCGTCGGTGTCCCGTTCCAGCAACGGGATCTGCGCCTGGCGCTGAAATGCCAGCAGTTGCGTCTCTGCCGCCTTCATTTGATCCGATGACTCATCGAGGTGCGACTTCAACAAATCGCGGATCGACGATCCCTCGCGCTGACTGATTTCCGTGTTCAGCGACACCGCCTTCTGGGCGAGGCGTCTCGAAGCTTCCATCGCCCGCGTAGGATCCGGCAGTCGCACTCTGACCTTGACGAGATTCGTACCAGCAACTTCTTCGACTTGCAGCGCTTCATCATGAAACCGCTGGGCCGACAGGGAAAACGGCGGCTTGTCGAGGCCGAGCTCACTGATGACTTGCGCCGAGTGCGTGAGATTCTCCAGCAGCGCCCTGAAGTTTGCGGTGCTCGCGGTTCTGACGTCGACTTTGGATGGGGGCAGGACGAGAACCGTCGTCACCCCCTCGTAGAGCACAGGTTTCATGCGGCTGACAGTAAAACCGCAGAGGCCACCAACGATAGCGAGCCCAGCCAACAACATCCAGTGGCGCGCAAAAACGCGGAAGTATCGAGTGAAATCGATCTCATCCTCGAAAGCGTCGTCAGGGCGGGGAGGTAATTGCGCGGACGTTAAATCGCGTGCCCCCGCCACAGCGGTTGGCGACCTGTGAGCTTCTGGCACGTTCAAGAGTCTAATATTTTATCGATCAAGAGCCTAAGGTAATCCTTGCCGGCGCCCACCGAATGCGGCACTTTCAAAGGCCTGGCTCTGTGTCATCATAGACGCCATCGAACTCCTGGACGTTCTCGTCATCGGCGGCGGAGTCACCGGTCTGGCCGCAGCCGCCGAGTTGGCAGCCGCTGGCCTTTCTGTCTGTGCCGTCGATCAGCATCCCCGCCCCGGGATGGAGACAAGCACGCACAACAGCGGCGTTATCCACGCCGGCATTTACTATCCTGCCAACTCGCTCAAAGCGCGGCTTTGCGTCGAAGGAGCCGAGCGGCTCTACCGCTTCTGCGAGTCGTACGACGTGCCGCACGATCGGTGTGGGAAGTTCATCGTCGCTTCGCATCGGCACGAAATTGACGACCTGGAAGCGCTTGCGCGGCGTGGAACCGCAAATGGTGTCAAGGGCCTGGAGATAGTGGATCTCGCCTTTCTCCATGAGCGTGAGCCGCACGTCGCCGCAGCTGCCGCGTTGTGGTCGCCAGCGACAGGACGGGTGGAGGCCGAAGCGCTGGTTCGTGCGCTTGCCCGTCGTGCGGAGCAGGAAGGCGCAATCTTTTTACGCGGCGCTCGTGCGCTCGAAGGCATTTCACAATCGCACGGCTTCGACGTGAGGTTCGAGCGTGAAACGATCTCCGCGCGCACGGTCGTCAACGCGGCGGGTCTGTTTGCCGACGATGTGTCACGGTCGCTTGGGGGCGAAACGTTCAAGATCTATGCGTGTCGCGGTGAGTACGCCGAATTGCGTGCGCCGCGCCGCAAATGGGTGAACGGGCTCGTCTACCCGTTACCGCACAAGGGAGGACACAGCCTGGGTGTCCACCTCACCAAGACGGTTGGCGGTGCGGTGCTGCTCGGGCCGACGGCGAGCTATCAAGACGAGAAGGACAATTACGAGCGGGATCGGATTCCGCTCGAAGAGTTCGTGGAGTCAACCCGTCAACTGCTGCCCGAGGCCACACTCGAGGATTTGACGTATGGCGGCAGCGGCATCCGCCCCAAGCTCGCACCGCCTGATCAGCCTTTCGCCGATTTCCTCATCCGCGCCGACACGCAGCAACCGGCACTGATTCATGCGGCGGGCATCGAATCACCCGGTCTCACCGCCTGTCTCGCGATCGCAGCGATGGTGAAGGATCTGGTGCGAGAACGGCTGAACTGAACCCACCTTTCCGGCTGTTGAATGATTCAGGGATTCAACGATTCAGGATTAGTGATTCAGGATTCTCAAGTGCCAGATACCTGCCGAGCGCGTCCCGCCAATCAGGCATGACGATGCCGGCCGCTGCGAGACGCGCAGGCGAGAGCGCACAGTAGCGAGGCCGCGCGGCCTTGAGGTTCGCGGTCGCCAGCGTCAGCAGCTTCGGTTTCAGCGGACGACCGACGCGGAGCGCCGTTTCGACAGCAATCTCCAGCCATGTCGCGGCGCCGGCATTCACGCAGTGATACAGCCCTGGGGCAGCACCGCGTTCGACAATCGCGCGCGTCGCTGCGGCCACATCGGCGGTGTAGGTGGGCGACACAGTTCGATCCACAAACACCGGCACTTCCTCATTGGCGAGGATACGGTCCCGGATCGAACCGAGGCTGCCGCGCCGCGAGCCGCCAGGTCCCGGCTGACCAAACAGGCTCTCGACCCGCAGGACGTACGACCGCGGAGCCTCGGCGGCAAACCACTCCCCCAACAGCTTTGACACGGCGTAGACGTTTCTGGGATTGGGCGCGTCTTCCTCTACATAGGGCCGGTCGCTCTCGCCATCGAAGACGAAATCGGTGCTGTAGTGGACGAGCACCGCGCCGGTTCGCCGCGACGCGCGCGACAGAGCAAGCACGCCAAAGGCATTGGTCCTGAGCGCGGCGTCCGCTTCGCTTTCAGCCCGATCGACATCGTTGTAGGCGGCGCAGTTGATCACGACCTCGGGGTGCGTGGCGGCAAACGCTTCGTCGACCGACGAATCTGAAGCCACATCCAACTCGGCGTGGCCGAACGCATGGACTTCGTGGTCAGCGAATTCCCGCAGGATCGCTGCGCCGAGCAACCCGCTCGCCCCGGTCACGATAACCCGCATCAGTTCCTGAGCGCGTCGGCCAGCGCACCGACGACGGCAGCCTGTTGCTCGGCGGTCAACTCTGCATAGATGGGCACGGCGAGAACGGAGTCAGCGGCCTCTTCAGCCAGCGGAAAATCTCCCCGTTGGTGTCCCAGTGCGGCGAAGCACTCCTGAAGGTGGAACGGCACCGGATAGTAAATCTCGGTACCGATCCCGCGGTCGTGGAGGAACTGGCGCACCCGATCCCGGTTCGGCACGCGGATCACGTACTGATTGAAGATGTGCCGACGATCGGTTGGAGCGATCGGTAATCGAATACGGTCACTCAGCCCGGCCGATGCAAACAAGCTTGCGTATCGCTCGGCATTCTGCTGACGCATCGTCGTCCATCGCGCCAGGTGCGGCAGCTTCACTCGAAGCACCGCGGCTTGCAGAGCGTCGAGACGGAAGTTGCCGCCGACACGTTGATGGAAGTACTTGGGTTCCGCACCATGGTTCCGCAGCAACCGGATCTCATGGGCCAGTTGGCGATCGCTCGTCGTGATCAGTCCGCCGTCGCCGAACGCGCCAAGGTTCTTGCTGGGGAAAAAGGAAAAGCAACCGACGGTGCCGATAGTTCCCACCTGCCGCGTCCTGTAGGTCGCACCAATGGCTTGCGCCGCGTCTTCGATGACGGCGATCTGGGCGCTTCGTGCAATCTCCATGATCGGATCCATGTCGGCCGAGAGGCCATACAGATGGACCGGCAAGATCGCACGCGTCCGCGGCGTCACAGCCGCGCGCACCGCCGTGGGATCCAGGTTGAAGGTGACCGCATCGATATCAACCAGAACGGGGGTGGCGCCGAGTCTGGCGATGCACCCTGCGGTCGCGAAAAACGAAAATGTGCTGGTAATGACCTCGTCGCCGGAGCCAATGCCAAGCGCCATCAGCGCCACCAGCAGCGCGTCGGTCCCCGAGGAGACCGCAACAGCGTCGGCCGATCCCAGGTATGCGGCCAGCTCGCGCTCGAGCGCTTCCACTTCCGGGCCGAGGATGAACTGCTGACTGTCGCAGACGCGGGTGATCGCCGCGAGAATCTCGGCGCGCAGCGGCTGATATTGCGGCTCGAGATCCAGCAGCCTCACCGGCGTCCGGATCGCGGAGGTCATCGAACCACGATCTGCGGGTCGCCGAAAAGCGCCGTGTCGTTGTCCCGGTTCTCGGGAGTGTTGGGCATGCTGTTGTTCGTGTTGAAGATCACTTCAACCTCTTCGCCCGAGTACTGCGACACATCCACGAATATCTGAATCCAGCGACGATCGTTTTTGTTGTGGAAGGGATCGACGTGCAGGGTCGTCAGATCTTCGAAGGTCCGTCCGTCGGATACGCCGATTCGGAAAAGCACACCGTCGCCTTCCTTGTCCCATGATTCGGGCTTCATCCCAACCCAGGTCTTGATCCATCCGTCGTCAGGAATCTTGACCTTCCAGATGATGCGGGTTGGCGGGGTCGTGAAAATCGCGCGCCTCCGCTCGCCGTTCAAGTCCTGGTCGACCACCTGGAACGTGCCCTGGGGGGGTTTTTTCGTGGCCGATTCGAACGTCGCAATCAAGTCGATCGCCGGGCCGCGGCTGCTGCGTTTGAACAGCCACCATCCCGCGATAATGAGGACGACGACGACGATCGCGGTCAAAACCGCGCGATTGCCTTTCATATCTCGGCTACCCCTCTTCGCTGGAAAGCGTCAATGTATCACTATCTCCGCCGTTCTTTCACGGCGGCGCGGGTTTCGCGATCGGCTTCGCGCCGCTTGATGGTTTCGCGCTTGTCGTGCGCCTGCTTCCCTTTCGCCAGGCCGAGGGCAAGCTTCACATGCCCGTTCTTGAAGTACATCCGGGTTGGGACCAGCGTCATTCCGCGCTCGACGGTTCGGCCGATCAGTTTCCGGATCTCCTGGCGGTGCAGCAGCAGCTTTCGTTTGCGCGTCGGCTCGTGGTCCGCGTACCCGCGATGGCTATATGGGTTGATGTGGATGTTGAAGACCCAGACTTCTCCATCGTCCACGCGCGCGAAACTGTCGCGAAGGTTCACCTTGCCTTCGCGAATGGCCTTCACCTCGGTGCCGACAAGCTGGATGCCGGCTTCAAACGTTTCGAGAATGTGATAGTCGTGAAACGCCTTCCGGTTTTCGGCAACGCTTTTCTGCGCCTGTTCGCGTTCGGATTTCATGGTCAGGATTTCACACCGCTGGACGAGAGCCGCACGGCGAGCCGGATCGCTTCGATCAGGCTAGAGGGGTCGGCCACACCCTTTCCCGCGATGTCGAAGGCTGTTCCATGATCGACCGAGGTCCGGATGATTGGCAATCCGAGCGTCACGTTGACTGCGCTGCCGAACGCCACGAGCTTGATCGGAATCAGTCCCTGGTCGTGATAGCAGGCCACCACCGCGTCGAACTCACCGCGCATGGCGCGCACGAATATCGTATCCGCCGGAAATGGTCCGCGGACGTCGATCCCTTGGGTCCGCTGAGCGTCGATCGCGGGCGCGAGAATGTCGTCGTCCTCACGGCCAATGACACCATGCTCCCCGGCGTGCGGATTCAGACCAGCGACGCCAAGCCGCGGCCGTGAGATCCCAAAACGAGGTAGTTCTCGCGCCGTCAACTCGATCGTCCCTTCCATGGTCTCCCGGGTCAGCGCACCGGGGACGTCAGCAATCGGAATGTGAACCGTCGCCAGCACGACACGCAATGCCTCAGCGTAGAACATCATGGCGACGCGCGGCGCACCGGTCAGATGAGCCAGGAGATCCGTGTGGCCGCGCCACGGCAACCCGGCGGCCGCAAAGGCTTCCTTGTTGATGGGCGCCGTGGCGATGGCATCGATGCGGCCGGCCTGCGCATCGGCAGTGGCCGCGACGATAGCGTCGTACGCGGCCTCGCCTGCCGCCGCGGATATGCGTCCGCGATCGAACCGCGCAACCGCCTCGTCCGATGACGGACCGTAGAAGACGATGTCGCAGGAAGAGGCGATCGAAGGCTCGGCTGCCGCTTTGCGCGCGATCTCCGGACCAATACCGGCGGGATCGCCGACCGTGACGCCAATGCGCGGCCGGCTCACCCGCACTTCCCGCATCCGCCGGTGCCGCACGAGCCGCAGCCGCTCTTCACGCCCGGTCCGGTCGGGTTGCTGCACGATCCGCAACCCCCCTCGTCAGCACACCCTCCGTGCTTCACCCCTTTGCCATTGGGCAGCTCGTATCGGAGGCAGCACTTGAGGCGGCCGCACATCCCCGACAGCTTCGACGGGTTGAGGCTGAGGTTCTGCTGCTTCGCCATCTTGATGGAGATTGGCTCGAACGTCTGAAGAAACGTCGTACAGCAGAGAGGCCGGCCGCAGGATCCATATCCGCCCAGCATCCGCGCTTCGTCACGAACGCCGATCTGCCGCATCTCGATTCGAACGCGGAAGTGGGCGGCCAGGTCGCGAACCAGTTCGCGGAAATCGACCCGGCCCTCAGCCGTGTAATAGAAGATGAGGCGGGATCCATCGAACAGCTGCTCGACGCGAGCCAGCTTCATCGCCAGGCCGCGTTCCCTGATCTTCATCAGGCAAATGCGGTGCGCTTCCTGCTCGCGCTGCTGATGCTTCAGCCGTGTGATGACGTCGTCACGTGTCGCGCGCCGCACAACCTGCAGCTCGGAGCCAACCGGAGGACACTTGCGCGCGGCCAGCTCGCTGACCGACCGGGTCACGGTCCCGAGTGCGCGCCCTTCGGGCGTCTGCACCACGACGGTGTCGCCAGCATTGAATTGTGTCGAGGATGGCGGCTTCGAGACCTGGCTGGCCTCGACCGGAGTAGGGACGCCTTCGTTGTCCAGCGCAAGCTCAGGGATCAGGAACGAGTGCGTGCGCCCAACCGGGGAGAACTTGACGCTGACGAACGGGCGGTGCGGCCCGGAGCTCATGTCTGCCTCTATAAGCGGTGTCTCGTGCACCGTTACCACGCCCGTAGCGCGCCGCTTGGCAGCGCGTTCGAACGACTCAGACGCAGGGGGTGAAACCCCCGCGCTAACGGGTGGCGCGCTAGATCTGAAACGCGAGCCAGTCAGCCACGATCTTCGGGCTTGCGTTTCGATCGAGCGCCGCCAGCGCACGATCTACTGCCGAAAACGCGCGAAGCGCCCGCTCGCTGTCGAATGATTTTGCCAGCCGCTCGAGGAGCGGCCGGAGATCGGCATTCGCCAGACAGCGTTCGTCCGCGCGAGAAAGAAGGGCACCCAAGTCTCGAATTATCGATGAAAGCGCGTACAGACGACGCGCCAGTTCGTCCCGGTCGCTACCACCACGCGCCGTTCCGGACAGCGCCTTTGCGCCGCCGAGTCGGCGGCGAGGGTCGGGTGATGTGGCGACCGATTCCAGCAGCGAGGCCGCTGCGTCTCTGGCGTCCACGAAGTCATCGGTGGCGCCCTCGAGTGCACGGCCAATGCTGCCGTCCGACAGCGACGCCGCCGCGTGCGCGTCGCCCTCCGAATATTGATGCCCGCGAATGAGAACGTCGGCCACTTCCGACGGCGAGAGCCGGCCGAATCGAAGCCGCTGACATCGCGACAGCACCGTCGGCAACAACATGTCGGGACGTGAGGTCACGAGCACGAATGTCGAGGCGGCCGGCGGTTCTTCGAGTGTCTTGAGCAAGGCATTCTGCGCCTCAGCGTTCAGCGCATCCGCCTCATCGACGATGACGACTCGGCGACGGCCTTCGAACGGGCGGTAGGCCGCCCGTTCGATCGCGTCGCGAACCTGATCGATTTTGATTGTTCCTGTATCTGACGGTTCGACCATCAGGACGTCAGCATGCACGCCACGGGCGATTCGCTTGCACGACGCGCACGACCCACAAGCGTCGCGACCGCCAGTCTGGTCGAGCGACAGGCAGTTCATCAGCTGCGCCAGCGCCAGTGCCGCCATGCGCTTGCCGACCCCTGCCGGGCCCGCGAAGATCAGACTCGGCGGCAGCGTGCCGCGTGACGCGGCGCCCGCGATCAACTCCAGCAGATGTCGATGGCCGGCGATCGACCGAAACGGCATGGGGGAATCGTATCAGGTTCTACGGGGTTCTACAGGGTTCTGCGGGGTTCTGCGGGGTTCGGTTCTTGGGTTCTGCACGGTTCTACACGGTTCTCGAGGCGCGTTCCAAGAAAGTCCTGCGAGAAACCCGGTCGAACCCGAGGACTGAACCCGGTCGAACCCGAGAACCGAACCCGGTAGAACCCAGTAGAACCTCGTAGAACCCCGTAGAACCTCGTTACTGGTCCTTCTTCCTCTCGTCCTTGTCCTTTTGGTCCTGTTTCTTATTGTCCTTGCCAAAAATGCGTGCCCAGAAGCCGCGTTTCTTCTGCGGTTCGGCTTTCGCGTCTCCCGAAGGTTCTTGCGGTTTGACCTCGGAGGGCGGCGCCGCCGGCGGGTGGGCCCCGGCCGTGCCGGTTTGTGTTGGTGGCAGGCCGGCATCCTCGGCCCGAACAGGTTTGGCCTGCTCGCCGCCGCCAAACATTCCGGCCACCCTGTCCATGAACGTCGACGACGGGTGAAGCGGACACAGCTCGGTTGGCTGAGTTCCCTTCACAAAATACTCGGTGTAGATCATCGACCGCATTTCGATGCCGCCGTCCTTATTCACGACCTCCACGTGGTCGCATCCGCCGTTGGGCAGCTTGCCGGACAGGCGGCAGACGTTGGCGGTGACAATATTCGACGGCCGATCGAACCAGTCGGGCTTGTCGCCTTTCGTCGCCGCTTTCATGAAGTTGCCCCACACGGGGACGGCGAGGTCGCCGGCGTAACCGTTGGCGATGATCGTGGTCGGCTGATCGAATCCGACCCACACCCCCGTCACCAGATGCGGGGTGAAACCTACGAACCACGCGTCGACATAGTCATTGGTCGTGCCGGTCTTCCCTGCGGCCGGCAGGACGAAGCCGGTCTGCCGGGCGCGATACGCAGTACCGGCATTGATCACGTCGGCGAGCATGCTCGACATGAGAAATGCCGTCGATTCGCTCACCGCGCGGTGCGACTTGCCCTCGTCGCGATAGAGGACATGGCCATCACTGTCCTCGACACGGCGGATGAGCACCGGGGTCCGGACGATCCCTCCGTCCGCGAACGCGCCATAGGCCGCGGTCAGCGATATGAGCGTCACGTCGCTCGCACCCAACGCAAGGGATGGGACACTCGGAGGGGTTCCAACGTTGAGGCGTTCCGCGTAACCGACGGCGCTCTTGATGCCGATGCCGTTCAGCATCTGCACAGCAGCGCGATTGCTCGACGTCCGAAGTGCCGTGCGGATGGTCATCGAGTTCGCGTCCGAATGTTCGTCCTCAGGAACCCAGCCACCTTGAGGGGTCGGGATTGGAGCATCCAGGTTGTCGATGACCGATGCCGGCGAATAGCCCGCCTCGAGAGCAGCGGCATAGACGAATGGTTTGAATGCCGACCCGGATTGCCGCTTCGCCTGGGTTGCACGGTTGAAGCGGCTCTCGTTGAAATCGCGGCCGCCGACCATCGCCCGGACGTAGCCAGTCGTCGGATCCATCGCCACCAGCGCGCCCTGGAGATACGCCGGAAGCCCGCCACTCTTTCCCGCGGGTTCGACACCCCGCTTCGGGTGCTTGTAACGTGGCCGTCGCTCGATATCGGTCAGCCCCTTCTCGACGATCGTTTCGGCCGCGCGCTGCAGCGCAGGATCGATCGTGCTGTAGACCCGGAGGCCGCCCTGGTAGACACGCTGCCAGCCGAACCGCTCGACGAGCTCCCGACGAACCTGTTCCTTGAAATAGAGGCCGGATGATTCCTCGATCTCGAGGCCGTTGACGATTTTGACCGGCGCGGTCCGCGCACGGTCCGCCGTCGCCTGATCGATCGCGCCGGTTGAAACCATCGCCTGCAGGACGACGTTGCGGCGGGCGATGGCACGATCCAGGTTCACTGATGGCGCGTAGCTCGAAGGGGACTGAATCAGTCCGGCGAGCAGTGCGGCTTCATCGATTTTCAGGTCGTGCGAGGACTTCGCGAAGTATCCACGCGATGCGGCCTCGACTCCGTACAGGCCGCCGCCGAAGTACACCTTATTCAAATAGAGCTCGAGGATCTCGTTCTTGTCGTACATCTTTTCGATGTACGCCGCGAGAATCACCTCCTTGAGTTTGCGCCGGTAGGTCTTGTCGCGGCTGAGGAAACTCTGGCGCGCGAGCTGCTGTGTGATCGTGCTGCCGCCTTCGGCTCGTCGCCCGGTTTCGAAATTGCGGATGGCGGCGGCCGCAACCCGGATCGCGTCGATGCCGCTGTGTTCGTAGAAGCGCTGATCTTCGACCGAGATGACCGCCTTGATCAGATTCGGCGAAACCGTCTCGATCGGTACCTCGAGCCGCTGCTCTTTGAAAATCGTGAACGCTTGCTTATCGGAGGCGTCGAGAATGGTCGTCGCCTGGGCCATGTCGCCGATGCCCTTGAGCGCCTGTCGATCGGGGAGGCCGGTGGTCAACTCGTGGCTGAACCAGAACACCCATCCGCCGGCGAGAAACACCAGGATAGCGAGAACAGCCACGGTCGCCACGAGCACGCGTGGACGGCCGGCGAAAGACTTGTGAACGAACTGGAAATGCGGGAGCCGGGGAAGCATCGATATCACCGCACGCAAAACGAAGGCCCGAGCTGGTTACGGTCGTACCGGGAATGGCAGAGCTGCAGCCCAGTATTCAATTCTTCCTGGCTCAGTTTCGCATTCTGTTCGCAGTTTTGCCAGCCCAAGTGGCAATTCAGTCGCGAAACGGCACGTCGGTTACACCACTCGCCGGCGGAAGCAGCAGAAACACTCCACCGGCCGAAGGTGCGGAAGTGAGCTCGTCTTCGGACATCTCCTGGCGAGAGGATGTGACATAGAGTTCCTCTAGTGAGTCGCCACCGAATGCGGGGCAGGTCAAGTTTTTCGCAGGGACCGCAATCTCCGCCATCAGGGTTCCTCGCACATCGAAGCGCCGCACCACTCCGGCCCCCCAGACGGCGTTCCACAAGCACCCTTCGCTGTCGACGATCGACCCATCCGGAAGCCCACTACCCTCCCGGAATCGCACGAACTCACGCACGTTGGCCACGCTGGCCGATTCGGCGTCGTAGTCGCATTGCCTGATCAGCCCGGTGGGCGAGTCACAGAAATACATCGTTCGGCCATCGAGGCTGAAGCAGATGCTGTTGGGAATCACCACCCCGCCCACATCGAGACGCCGCAGCCCGAACCGGGTCGAATACTGATAAAAGCTGCCGCTCGGCGCGTCCTGTTTCTCGTTGTACGTGCCGAAGACGAAATTGCCTGCGCGATCGGTGCGGCCGTCGTTGATCCGGGTCGCGGCCAACTCCGGCTCGATGGGGAGAATCGGGTCGACGCGAAGGTCAGACCCTCGAGCGGTGGCGAGGTCTGCGAACGCCAGACTCTTCGCCAGACCGAGCAGCAAGCGCCCGGAATGACACACGGCAAAGGAACCGAGCCGATCCGGCAGCGCCCAGCGTCGCGTCTCGTTGCGATCGGGACGGTGCAGCCACAGCACCGACTTTTCGATGTCGGTCCACAGCAGACTGTGGAGCGTTGGAGACCACACAATCCCCTCTCCGAGCGTGCATCGGCAATCGACGAGCAGGGTGGCAGCAGTCGTCATCAGGTTACTCCGCAGTGTTGATCGGCTCGGCCCAGGGTGCCTGCGAGAAGAGGCCGCCGTCGACCCAGACCGTCTGACCGCTGATGAACGAGGCGTCGGGTCCGGCAAGAAATACGACGGCGCGGGCGACGTCATCCGGATAGCCGATGCGCCGCAGCGGTGTCGCGCGACCCCAGGTTCCAGCGTAGTCGGGCAATTCCAGTCTGGTCCGTTCAATTTCAATCGCTCCGGGCGCCACGCAGTTCACGCGGATGCCGAGCGGACCGAGTTCCACCGCGGCGACACGCGTGAACATCTCGATTCCACCTTTGCTCGCCGTGTAGGCGACGAGATTCGGAAACGGAACCTTGTTGCAGCCCGATCCGATGTTGATGATCGCGCCGCCGCCATGGTCTTTCATGAACCGAGCCGCCGCCTGTGTGCAGAGGAAGCAACCTTTGAGGTTGGTGTCGACCACGAGGTCCCATTCGGCTTCGGTAACGTCGAGCAGTGGCTTCCACGTCTGGGTCCCGGCGTTGTTGACGAGGATGTCGAGCCCGCCCAGCTCACGCGACACGCGGTCTATCATCGCGGCCACGGCCTCGCCGCCGCTCACGTCGGCTTCCACCGCGATCGCGTCAACACCGAGCGACCGAATCTCGTTCACGGTGTCGAGCGCCTTCTCCGGCTCGGTCACGTAATTCACCGCGACGCGACATCCCTCGCGCCCAAGCGCAAGAGCGATCCCCTTGCCAATGCCCCGACCGGCGCCCGTGACCAGCGCCACGCGCCCCTGAAGTGGCTCACTCATACGCTCAGAGGCCCGCACTCACCCGATCGATCAGCGCTGTCATGGCGGCTGCCACGCGATCGGCGTGCTGCACGCCATCGACGACGCCAAACGTGCGCCGTTTGCGGTAATGCTCGATGACCGGCGTCGCATACTGCGCGTAGGTCGCGAGCCGGCGCCTCACTGTCTCTGGTTCGTCGTCCGGCCTGCGGACCAGATTGCCGCCGCAGTAAGGGCACGGCTCGCTGTCTGGATGGAAGGCATCGGCAACCGACTGGGTCAGACGGCACGAATCGCATACGCGGCGGGTGCCCATCCGTCGCACGATTTCTGCGTCGGGCACCTCGATCAAAATGATGATCATCGGCGCCGCGCCCATCATCGCATCGAGCGCGTGTGCCTGGCCGACCGTTCGCGGGTAGCCATCGAGCACGAATCCCCTGGCGACATCAGGTTCCTTCAGCCGCGCCCGGACGAGGTCGGTCATCAGCTCATCGCTCACGAGCGAGCCCTTGGTCATGATGTCGGCAACCTGGCGGCCGAGCTCCGACCCGGCGCGCACCGCCGATCGAAGGATCTCACCGGTGGAAATATGCGGGATCCCGTACCGCTCGGCGAGTCGAACCGCCTGCGTACCCTTGCCGCTGCCCGGCGGACCGATCAGCACAACGTTCACTGGCGGCAGGCCCGTCGGGCCGCTGGGTACGATCGTCACGTCCGATGTGGGGTCAGGGCTGTCCAACGACACGCCCCGACATTGTGACATGGGACGTCTATTGGGCTTATCATCGAGTCGAATCGGCCGCAGCACAGGCCAAACTCGTCCGGAGGCGTCGTGAATATTTTGCTCCTCTCGATGCCCGATTCATTCGAGCACACACCGACCCTGACCATCCGCATGCCGAACGGGGCGCTCGCCTCGCTGGCCGGCAATATTGACCCGCACCATCGGATCGCGGTTGCCGATCTCGTGCTGGCACAATCCTCGGTGCGCCGAGCCGTCGAGAATCTCGTCGCGGAGCTCCGGCCCGATGTCGTCGGGTTATCGGTGATGACGTTTCAACGATCGACGGCGCGACGGATTGTCGCCCTCATTCGATCGTTGGCGCCCGGCGTCCGCATCGTTGTCGGCGGATACGATCCCAGCCTCGCGCCTGAAGCCTGGACCGACCCGGCCATTGGCATCGATGTCATCGTCCGGGGCGAAGGAGACGTGACCTTCCGCGAGTTGATTCGCGCGTTCGAACACGATCGGCCGCTGACCGAGGTGGACGGTATCTGGTATCGCGATGGCGGCTTGTTCCGGCCGACGCGGCATCGGGAGATCGCGCGACTGGATCGCGGCGAGATCCGTCCGCCCAACCGCGCCTCCCGCGTGTTATCTGGCTACACCATGCTTGGCCGTCCGATCGACGTGATCGAAACGTCGCGCGGATGCACGTTCGACTGCAGCTTCTGCTCGATTATCGAGATGCGTGGGCGGAACTTTCACCGCTTCCCGATTGAAAGAGTGATCGACGATATTCGAGACGCGGCGGCCCGCGGCGCGCGCAGCCTCTTCATTGTCGACGACAACATCACGCTCGACGTGCCACGGTTCGAGGAGCTCTGCACGGCGATCATCCGTGCGGGTCTGAACCACCTCGACTATCTCGTGCAGGCGATGACCGCCTCGATTGCGGCGCATGGCGCCCGCCTGGCGCCGCTGATGCGCAAGGCCGGCTTCCGCTATGTTTTTCTCGGGATCGAGAACATCCTCGACGAAGATCTGGTCTTCCTCAAGGCGAGATCGAAAAACAGCCGGCACAAGGAAGGAAAACGGACGAACACGGCGGTCGCGGCGGTCGACATCCTGCACCAGCACGGCATGCTCGTCGTCGGCGGTCTGATCGTTGGCAATCCCGACGACCGGCGCGAATCGATTGCCGCGAACCTCGAGTTCGCGCGAAAGTACGTCGACTGGCCGTACATCCAGCATCCCACTCCATATCCAGGCACACCGATGACGAAGGACTTCGAGGCGCGCGGCCTGGTGGTCAACTCGCGGGTCGAGGAGTACGACGGAACGACCGCCGTCACCCGCAGCGCGCACCTGTCGTCGGAAGAGATCGAGTTCATGCGCTGGAAAGCAGAACGGTGGATGAAAGTACGGCACCTTCCAGCGGTGCTCAGGCACGATCCAGCGTTCGTGCTCACGCATATGCACCGCATGCTGGCCCATACATTCAGGGGAACGGGCTGGAAGTCCGTGCTCGGCCTCGAAAGCGCTCGCGCCGTATTTCGCCGGTATCGAGCGATCCGGGAGCGTGAGCGCAACTATCTCGATTGGCCGGATCCTGTCGTCAGAAAGGATTCCGGCGCTCGTATCCTGCAGCATCAGCCTGTTGCCGCCCAGTCGTAGTCTCACGTCGACGACCATCCGCCGTAGGGAGGCGCCATGAATCGTTCGCTCGGAAGCGGTGTGCTCGGCCTCGCCATCGGTCTCGGATGTGGCCTTGGGATCCAGGTGAGCGGGGCGCAACAAGGTTCGACGCCGACTACCGCCTCCCCGCAATCGGCGCAGACGCCGGCGCCAACAGCGCCTGCCGGTCGCGGCCGCGGTATGGTGTTCACCGAGCCAAGTCCAATGGACTTCAACGATCACGAGGGTTACGTCCCGCTGTTCGATGGTGTGAGCCTGAAGGGATGGGACGGCAACCCGAAGTTCTGGCGCGTCGAAGATGGCGCGATCGTTGGTGAATCCACGCCGACCAATCCCAGCGGGAACAGCTACATCGCCTATCGCGACGTCACGGCGAAGGATTTCACGCTGAAATTCGAGATCAAGATTGAAGGCGATGGCGGAAGTGGCATTCAGTATCGAAGCACGACCGGGCTGCCATGGCTCGCCAACATTCCCGCAAACGTCACCGCCAACGTCGGCCCGGTGAACCTCAATTGGATGATGACCGGCCCGCAGGCGGACTTCTGGCCCAGCCGCATCTACACCGGCCAGTTCTATTCCGAGAACACACCGATGCGCATCCTCGCCTGGCGCGGACAAGTCGTTGAGGGGTTCGGCGCAAAGAGCAAACGGCTGATGGGCACCATCGGCGATCGCACTGCGCTCGGCAACGTCGTTCGAATGAACGACTGGAACCAGTACACCGTAATCGCGCGAGGCGGTACGTTTCTTCACATCGTCAACGGGCAACTGATGGCGGTGATGATCGACGATGATCCGGATTCATCGAATAATCAGCCTGGCCAGTTCGGCATCGAGATCGAAGCGACGACGAAAGTGTCGGTTCGCAATATGTGGCTGAAGAAGTTCAGTTGAACTGATTTCGTAAACGATTTCGGTTTCGGCTCAGATGCCCGCGTACGTCCGCTAGGCAGCCTCCTCGAGCGGCCGCACGTATACGTACTCGATTCGCGCATCAACCGCTTTGAGGGCCTTGGTGATGTCACGCAGGGCGTCACGAAGGTCGCGCAGCTGCATGTCGGGGGCCGCGATCTGGATCGGATGTTCCTACAAGCAGCTCTCGATCTCGGCATGGGGAATTCGGCAAATCGGCAATTGACCAATCGCAATCGGCAATCCACAATCGCACTCGGCACTCGGCAATCGGCAATCGGCAATCGGCAATCCACAATCCACAATCCACAATCGACAATCTACAATCCCAATCGGCAGTCCGAACTTGCAATCCACAATCGGCAATCAAACAATCGGCAGTCCGCAATCACCAATCCGCAATTCTGGTGTGCCTGTCCGTTGGTCGATTGCTGCCCTGCTCTTCCTCTCCACCGTCATCAACTACATCGACCGCCAGACGCTCAGCGTGCTTGGTCCAACGCTGAAGACTGAATACCGGTGGAGCAACGCCGACTTCGCCCTCATCATCATCGCGTTCCGGGTCGCCTACACCCTCGGGCAGGCGGGCGCCGGCCGATTCCTCGACGCCGTCGGCACACGAACCGGCCTTAGCATAACCGTCGCCTTTTACTCGTTCGCGGCCATGCTGACGTCGCTCGCCGGCGGCCTGCGGTCATTCTCGTTCTGCCGTTTCCTGCTTGGCGCGGGCGAGGCGGGCAACTGGCCCGGTGCTACCAAAGCCGTCGCGGAATGGTTTCCCAGAAGCGAGAGCGGCTGGGCCGTTGCGCTGTTTGACAGCGGCTCGTCGATTGGTGCGGCCGTGGCGCCGTTTCTGGTCGTCGGACTGCTGAACGCGTTCGGCACCTGGCGGCCGGCGTTCCTCCTGACCGGCGCACTCGGTTTTCTGTGGCTGCTGTTGTTTCGTGCGTTTTACCATCCACCGGAAAGCCACCCCAGGATCTCGGAGGCGGAACGGCGCTACATCCTTGCGGATCGAGAGGCGCTGGATGAATCCGCCAACCAGCAATCGAGCGCCAGCTATCAGGAATTGCTGCGCCTGCCGCAGACCTGGGGAATCATTGTTGGCAAAGCGCTCACCGATCCGGTCTGGTTCTTCATCACCGATTGGTTCGCCATCTATCTCGCCTCGCGAGGTTTTTCGCTCGAGCGTGGGCTGCTGGCCTTCTGGGTGCCGTTTGTTGCTGCCGATGCCGGAAACTTTCTCGGCGGCGGGCTCTCGAGTTATCTGATCGGACGCGGACTCTCGGTCGGCGCCGCCCGGCGAGCAGTCATCGTCGTCAGCGGTCTCGGAATGAGCGTTCTCATGTCCAGCCTGCTCTTTTCCAGCCTGTTCGCCTTGACCGTTTGCTTCGCCATCGCAACGTGCTCATATGCGGCGCTCTCGACGATGGTGCTGAATCTGCCGGCGGACATCTATCGGCCGCAGTCGGTTGCCACCGTGAGTGGTCTCGGCGGCGCTGCGGCGGGCATCGGAACGATCGCGGCAACGTACTTGACGGGCGCAGTGGCCGATCGATATTCGTTCGCGCCCATTCTCGTCGGCGCCAGCCTCGTCCCTCTCCTTGCCGTCGTCGTCTTGGTGTCCCTGATCCGAAATACCAGCCCGAACCCTCTGGTAAGGCAGATCTGACACCGATCCAGGGCGAAGAATTGTGATTATTGATGACGTTTACTGATCGAAGTCACTCGTGACAGGTCGGCGGTAATCGCGGCCATCGCTT
>JBPYFA010000475.1:0-7093 GCA_051986585.1 Vicinamibacterales bacterium
ACACTGGCGCAATCGGCACGCCAAGGACGAAGCAGCTGACGATGTCGGTGCCGCCGGAGATGGACGCGAGATGGACGTCCTCCTTGATGTGGCGGTAGACGAAGTCGAAGCTCTCCGGCGCGAGCGGCGATCCGGTAGAGGTGATGGTGCGAAGCGTGTCGAGGCTGTGCGTGGCGCGAGGTGCGATCCCGGCTTTGTTCACAGCATCGATGAACCTCGCCGACGTGCCGAAGAGCGTCATTCCCGTCTCATCGGCAAAATCGAACAGCACGTTGCCGTCAGGGTAAAAGGCCGACCCATCGTACAAGATCAGCGTCGCTTCCGACGCGAGCGCGGTGACGAGCCAGTTCCACATCATCCACCCGCACGTCGTGAAATAAAAGACACGATCGCCCGGACGGATGTCGCAATGCAGCTGGTGTTCCTTGAGATGTTGGATCAGCGTGCCGCCGGCGCCATGGACGATGCACTTGGGGATCCCGGTGGTGCCGGAGGAATACAGGATGTAGAGCGGATGATTGAAGGGCAGCTGCTCGAATTCCAGCGAAGCCGCGGCTGCGCCTGAAAGCCACTCGGACCACGATATCGATCGAGGGATCTCTCCGCCTGCAGCGTCGACGTAGGGAACAACGATGACGCGCTCGACAGATGGCAGGGTTCGAACGATCTCTCCGAGCCGCGCAACGAGGTCGAACCGTTTGCCGCCGAAGAAGTATCCATCCACTGCGACGAGCACGCGAGGCTCGATCTGTCCGAAGCGATCGACTACCGCCTGGACACCAAAATCGGGCGAGCATGAAGACCAGACCGCGCCGATCGCCGCCGTTCCAAGTGCCGCAACTATCGTCTCCGGCAGGTTGGGCATGTATGCCGCCACCCGATCGCCTGGCCGAATCCCCATGCTCCGCAGAGCAGCGGCAAACCGTGCGGCCGCAGCATACAGCTCCGCATGGCTCATCGTCCTGCGGCGGCCTTCACCGTTGAAGATAATCGCCGGCCCTGAATCGCGCCTGCGAAGTACGTTCTCTGCGAAATTCAGCCGAGCGGCCGGAAAGAAGCGGGCACCCGGCATCTGCTCGGGGTCGTCGACGACGCGATCACCCATCGAGCCACGGATGCCGCAGAACCTCCAGACGTGAGCCCAGAATTCGGCGGGGTGGCTAACCGAATAGCGATACAGATCCTCATAAGTCAGCAACGATACTCCGGCATCTGTACCGACCTTGCGCATGAACGAGGTGATTCGAGCCTGCGCGATGCGCTCCGGCGACGGCACCCACAAGGGAGGCATTCAGGAAGTATAGCGGCGTGGTCCGCTGTCGAGCTGTCCGTGCCAACGGCTTACGTCGAAGATACGAAGATACGAAGAGTCGAAGAAGAACTGGTAGCGATTGGCGCGGCTGGTGGACCGCGCTTCGCGCGGTCGAGCGAGAGGTGCGACCAAAAATCCAAACACCACCCGCGCACGAGGTGCTTGGATTTTCGGTCACATCTCTCGCTCGCACGCCGGCCCGGCGGGCCGGCGTCCACCAGCCGGTTCGCAAATCTGTCTTCGATTCTTCGAGCCTTCGAATCTTCGACGTTTTACCGTGGGTACGTCTGAGCGTGACAGTGGAGGCTGCCGATTCGAGTCTAAACGTCCTGCCGGTAATTCTCGGTCTTGAATACGGTGAAGCCGCGCTTGATGTAGTTGGGCAATGCGGCAGGATGATCGAGTGTGTTGGTGTGGACCCAAACCCGCCTGGCGCCAAGATCCCAGGCACGCTTCACCGCTTCGGTCAGGAAATGCCCACCGTACCCCCGGCCATGGAAGTGTCGGAAGAGACCGAAATACACGAGTTCGACATTGAGATCTGGATCCTTCCGCAACTCGAAGTATCCAGCCGGTGAGCCTGAGACACTGAGCAGCCACACGGTGATTGAGGGATCGGCGAGGTAGGCGCGAATCTCGTCGATCGTCCAGGGCAACCGGTCCACCCAGTAATACTCGCGTCCGACCTCGGCGTAGAGAAACCGCCAGAACTCGGGCGCGCAGTCCCGCATCTGGTCGACGCGCCATTCCACCTGCGGCGGCGCGGCGGGCAGCAGCTGCGCGCGTTCTTTCATTTCGAGATAGGTGCGCGTTGAGCTCACCTGTCTTCGATTCATGCTGATCCCCGCGTCGAATCGAGCACGCGCTTCCAGTGCGCGGCGGACTCAAAGGTGGATGCGAGGGCGTCGCTGCTGGCTGGTGAATCGGGTTTCATCCGGCTGAGAACCTGAATCACTTCATCGATCGCATGACCGATGTTGTCGCAGTTCGTCGACGCGATATCACGCCAGATGTCGGCGGGGCTGGTAGCCAGCCGCGTCGTATCTCGCAGTCCGCCGCCGGCGAGCGCCAGGCCGGCCTCGCGCGTCGCTTCTCCTACGACCTGCATCAAGGCACTGGCCACCAGTTGCGGCAGATGGCTCAAATACGCGACGCTGCGGTCGTGGCCCTCCGGATTCATCCGAAGAACCCTCGCGCCGAGCGCCTCAATGAAATGCGAGAGCCGATCGACCGCGGCTGCGCGATCGTCGATCGGCGTCAGGATCCAGGGATGTCCGACGAACAAGTCTGCGCGCGCGGCATCGAGCCCTCCCGTTGACGCGCCAGCCAATGGATGACCGCCGACAAAGGGAAGTCGTTCCGGCAGCCGTTGTGCCGCTTCGGCGATTCGTCGTTTTGTGCTGCTGACGTCCGTGATCACTGCCGTCCCGCTCACCTGGCTGGGAAGCTCGTCAACGATACGGATGTTCGTCTGAACCGGAGCGGCAAGGATCACGAGATCGGCGCCACCGCACAGTGCAGGGCTGTCGCCGCCCGCATCCGCCGCGCCCGTGCGCAGCGCCGATGCGACGACCTCCGGGCGATCGATCGCCGTAATCTCGACCGCGGCCCATCGCCGCCGCACCGCGAGCGCAATCGATGCCCCAATGAGCCCGAAGCCGACGACGGCGATGTGCCTAAACGGCCCGTCGTCCGCCTGTGCTTCGCGATCGGACGCCATCAGGCTCCTAAACTCCCCAGCCCCGCCTCGCGACCGGCTCCAGGCAGATGCTTCGGCCGATTGCGGGAGCGATGATGCGCAGTTCCGCCATCAGCCGATCGAACTGCGCCGGGAACAGTGACTGCGCACCGTCGCTGAGCGCGTGATCGGGATCGTGATGGACTTCGATCAGCAGCCCGTCGGCGCCTGCTGCGACGGCAGCGCGCGCCATCGGCGCGACCTTATCGCGGAGGCCGGTGCCGTGGCTCGGGTCGACGAGGATTGGCAAGTGGCTCAGTTTCCGGACGACCGGGATCGCCGAGATGTCGAGCGTGTTGCGCGTGTAGCTCTCGAACGTCCGGATGCCGCGTTCGCAGAGCATCACGTTCGTGTTGCCGCCGGCCAGGATGTACTCAGCCGACAGCAGCCATTCTTCGATCGTTGCCGAGATGCCGCGCTTGAGCAGCACCGGAGTCCGCGCGTGTCCAAGCTCGCGCAGCAACGTGAAGTTCTGCATGTTCCGCGCTCCGACCTGCAGGATGTCGGCATAGCGCTGCATCATCTCGAGCTGGCTGATGTCCATCACCTCCGACACGACTTTGAGGTTGTGCCGATCGGCAGCGCTTCGCAGCAGCCGCAGCCCTTCCTCGCCGAGTCCCTGGAAGCTGTAGGGTGAGCTTCGCGGTTTGAATGCGCCGCCGCGGAGCACTTTGGCCCCGGCGCGCTTGACGGCGGACGCGGCCGCCTCGACCTGATCCTCGTTTTCAGCGGAACACGGTCCCGCCATCACGATTACTTCGTCGCCGCCGATCCGCACGTCGCCGATCGCGACGACGCTGTTCTCCGGCTTGAACGTGCGGCTCGCGAGCTTATAGGGCTCGGTGATGCGCAGCACCTCCTGCACCCCTTCGAGTACTTCGAGCAGCCGTGGGTCGCCGACCCGGTTGCCGCCCACTGCGCCGATGACGGTGCGGAGCGCACCGGTCGATCGGTGAACGTCGAATCCCATTTCCACGAGTTGCGAAATGACGCGCTGGATCTGATCGTCCGTTGCGCGCTCCTGCATCACTACCACCATAACTACCTCTTTGCCCCTTCTCCTGTTATCGAGTCGCCCCGTTGTGCTTCCTGCTCTTCATCGGCAATGCGCTCCAGGCGCCGCGCCTCGTCGATGATTCGTTCGAACAACCGCTTGATGGCCTCGTTGTCCAGCGGTCCACGGTTGATCCGCTGGACGTGGCCGACGACTTCCGCTTCCCGCGACGGCTGATACACCTCGAGTCCCAACAGCTTCTTCTCGTGTCCAATCTGCAGCGCACACGAGGCCCGCGCGCTGAGCAGCTCGACGAGCCGCTCGTCGATGTCGTCGATTTGCTGCCGAAGCTCGTCGATGCGGCTCACACTACGCCCTTCAGCCATCGCACATACTCGCCTGCCCGTTCGGCGACGTCTGGCGCCGCGCCATGTTCCGCGATCACCTTGACCAGCGCGCTGCCGACGACGGCGGCGTCGGCAGAGGCGCAGGCCTTCGCCACCTGCTCGGGTGACGAGATGCCGAAACCGACTGCCACCGGGAGCGACGACTGCGCCCTGACCCGGGCGACAAGCGCGCTGATGTCGTCCGCGAGGCTGTCGCGGGCGCCGGTGACACCGAGCCGGGAAATCACGTACAGGAATCCGCGCCCGAGCTCACCCGACCGTCGAATCCGCCCATCGGTCGTGGTCGGACTGATGAGGAAGATCGGATCGAGACCGGCGGCGACGAGCGGCGCGCGAAGCGGCTCGGCCTCCTCGACCGGGTAGTCGAGGATCAGCACGCCGTCAGCGCCGGCATCTTTGGCCTCACGCGCGAAGACTTCCGGATCCATGCGCAGCACCGGGTTCGCATAGGTAAACAGCACGACCGGCGTCTCAACTTCCCGGCGCAGGGCGCGGACGACATCGAGCGTGCCGCGAAGCGTCATGCCCGAGGCCAGCGCGCGTTCAGTCGCACGTTGAATGACGGGGCCGTCGGCAAGCGGATCGGAAAATGGCACGCCGACTTCCAAAACGTCCGCGCCCCCTTTCGCGAGCGCGACCAGAATTTTCACGGAGGTCGCCGCATCGGGATCGCCGGCGGTCACGTAGGTCACCATGCCGCCGCGGCGTTCGCGTCGAAGCGCGTCGAAGGCCTGCTCGATCCTCGACACCTACCCCCTCCCCGCTGGCGCATCGAGCGCCTTCTGCACGCTAATCACGTCTTTGTCACCCCGGCCCGACAGGTTGATGAGGAGAACCTGATCCTTGCTCATCGCTGGCGCGAGCTGGCAAGCGTGCGCGACGGCGTGCGACGACTCGAGCGCCGGCAGGATGCCTTCCTCTCGCGCCAGACGCTGGAACGCCGCGAGCGCATCGCCATCATTGATCCAGGTGTATTCGGCGCGCGCCGAATCGTGCAGCCACGCGTGCTCGGGACCGACCGCTGCGTAATCGAGACCGGCGGAAATCGAGTGCGTCAGCTCTATGTTGCCGTTCCCATCCTGGAGGACGTAGCTCCGCGTTCCCTGCAACACGCCGCCGCTGCCGCCGGCAAATCGGGCCGCGTGCTCGCCAGGTTGGATGCGGTATCCGCCGGCTTCGACGCCGACGAGCCGTACGGTGCGATCGCCGATGAACGCGTCGAAGATCCCCATCGCGTTGCTGCCGCCGCCGACGCACGCCACGATAACGTCGGGCAGCCGGCCGATGATGTCGAGGCACTGGCGGCGGGCTTCTTGACCGATGACTGACTGAAACTCGCGCACCATGAGGGGATAGGGATGCGGTCCGAGCACCGACCCGAGCAGGTAATAGCTATCGCTGACGTTGGTCACCCAGTCGCGCATCGCCTCGTTGATCGCATCCTTCAGCGTGCGGGCGCCGGCATCGACGCGGCGAACCGTCGCGCCCAGCAGCTGCATCCGGAACACATTCAGCGACTGGCGCTCCATGTCCTCGGCGCCCATGTAGACATCGCATTCCAGCCCCAGCAGCGCACAGACGGTTGCCGTAGCGACGCCGTGTTGTCCGGCTCCGGTCTCTGCGATGATGCGGCGCTTTCCCATGCGCTTGGCGAGGAGCGCCTGACCCAGGGCGTTGTTGATCTTGTGCGCGCCGGTATGCGCGAGGTCCTCCCGCTTGAGGAAGATCCGTGCGCCTCCGAGCGATTCGGAGAGTCGTTGCGCTTCGTACAGTGGCGTTGGACGGCCGACGTAATTGCGCAGCAGATCGTCGAGCCGCGAACGGAATTCGGGATCCTGCCGAGCCGCGAAGTAGGCACGCTCGAGCTCTTCAACCGGCGCGACGAGCGTCTCGGGCACGAAGCGCCCACCATACGCGCCGTAGTAGCCGCGCGCGTCCGGATCTCGCTGACCGAAGGAATGGGGCATGAACTTTCTTTCCGATGGATATCCGCTCGTTCTAAGTTTTGGGTTTTACGTTATCGGTTTTGGTTCGTCGTTTGTGGTTTGTCGTTCGTTCGGCGCGAATAGACCACAACGACAAACATCAAACAGAGACCGATAACCCAAAACCTAAAACCGAAAACCTAAAACTGAAAACCTAAAACTGAAAACCTAAAACTGAACGAACCACAAACCGCAAACATCAAACCAACACCGATAACCAAAAACCCAAAACCAAGAACTGACTCATTACTCCGCTACTCTCACGCCCCCCCGACCGCCGCGAAAAACGCTTCCAGCTTTTCCCGATCCTTTAGCCCCGGCGCCGACTCGACCCCCGACGACACGTCGACCATATGCGGTCGAACCTGCGCGATCGCGTCGCGCACGTTCCCCGCATTGAGTCCTCCCGACAGAATCGTGCGGCGCCGCGCCGCCACGGCCGCGGCCTTGGCCCAATCAATTGTCCGGCCAGTGCCGCCGCGCCGAACCGGATCGTGCGCGTCGAGCAGCACCGTAACATCCTCCGGAAGCCGATCCACATCGCTCGCCTGAAATTCACTGGTGACTGCCAGCGCCTTGATGATCGGCTGCTTCACGCGGGCAAAGTCGGCCGCGACTTCATGGCCGTGCAGCTGCACCGCTCCGAGCGGCACGCGC
>JBPYFA010000476.1:0-18036 GCA_051986585.1 Vicinamibacterales bacterium
TGGAAACGGTCGAAAAGCTGGCGCCGTGGACATTCAACGTTCACTTCAAAGACATGCAGATGGAGGAGTGCGAGACGGGATTTCTTCTGTCCGAGGTGCCGCTCGGGGACGGGATGCTCGACTTACCAAAGATGGTCGCCACCATCCGCCGGGCGAAGCCTGACGTGAACTTTTCGTTGGAGATGATAGTTCGCGACCCGCTGCTGGTGCCGTGCCTGACCGACAAGTACTGGGCAACCTTTCCCGACGTCAACGGTCGCGACCTCGCTCGCTACCTGTCGTGGATCCGTTCACGCGATACTCGAGCGAAACTGCCGCGCATCAGCGGCCTTGATGCCGAACAACGGCTGGCGCTCGAGCACCAGTGCGTGGACCGGTCGATACAGTACGCGCGGGAGCACCTGTCGCTCTAGTGGTGAGCGTCGGGCGACGCAATTTCCCTTCGCTCAGTCCCTTTCTGGTAGGCTGAATGGTCATGAAATCAGTCAGCCATGTTCTTCTCGTTGCCGGCCTGTTATTGGTAGTCGTTGGATCCGTCCGCGCCCAGGACAAGACCTTTACCGTCACGCTGGTGGCTCCAGCGCACGGCAAAGTGCAGCTCACCCCGCCGCTTCCTCCAGATGGCAAGTACCCGGCGGGCACGATCGTCACCGTCGCCGCCACACCCGACCCTGGTTACGCGTTGGATTCAGCGTGGTACTCAGTGCCCGGACGATTCGGGCAGATGTATCACGAAGGGATGACGCCGGCGTTCAAGGTGACGATCGATCAGGACAAGCGGATCGGCGCATCATTCATCGAGGCGGCCGCGGTCAAGGATCTGGTGGTCACCAACGACATCGTCTATGCCAAGCCAGGCGTGAAGCCGTTGAAGTACGACGTGTTCTCGCCGAAGGGTGCGAGGAACCTTCCGATCATCGTCATCGTGCACGGCGGCGGTTGGACGGCAAACGACGAAGACATCATGCGCGGGCTCGCCCGGGAGTTGACCAAGGGCGGCAAGTTCGTGGTGTTCAGCATGGACTATCGCTGGGCGGGCAAGGCAGACGGCGACGCCGCCCCGAACACGATGGCGGACCTGATTGACGACGTGTTTGGCGGGATCGCGCACATCATGGAACACGCCGCGCAGTACGGCGGTGATCCGACCCGGATCGGGGTGACTGGAGACAGCGCCGGCGGACACTTGTCGGCGGCGGCATCGCTGATGACCAACATGATTGGCTCGGGAGGATTCGGCAAAACGCCGGGGGTCTTCGAATTTCTACCGAGTTATCTGCCGAAGGGGAAAACGGTCGAACAGGTCCGCGACGAGATGGGCAAAGCGATCAAGGCGGCGGCTCCGAGCTATGGTGTGTTCAGCGCGGCGTCGCTGAATACCTATTCGGATAATCCGGCCGCCGATCAATCGTGGAAAGAAGCGATCGCACCGCTTGGCCACATCCCGCCCGTGACCGAGCGCGCGGTGCCACAATTTCTGACGCGAGGGACGCGAGATCCGTTGATCTCGGATGCGATGGTGAAGGAGTTCGTTGACGCGCTGGTCAAAGCGGGCCAGCGTGCGGAATACATCCAGGTCGGTGGCGCCAGCCACGCGTTCTTCGATTGGAAGCCGGACGACACGACCAAGGCAACGTTCGCGAAGTACGGCGTGTATTACGCCGCCGCCATGAAGACGTTTTTTGAGTCGGTGCTGTATCTCCAAACCTAGTGTTTTGTCCGCGCGATCCACGCGGACAGGACACTAGGTTCGTCAAGTCGCGTGCGGAACTCCTAAGTCAGCTTTCGACTGGTGAGGAGCGCGATCAGAGCTTCGCGCGAGCTGGGCGTCCAACGACTTCCGAGCTGATGTAGCAGGCTGCAGATCTCATCAAACGTGCGTTCGGTCGTCAGCCGCGCGAGCCGGTGCGCCTCGCGCTCGAAGCGCCGCCACTCCGTCGGCGACGCATCGTTGTGAAACGCGCGCAGCGCCGCTTCTGGACTCCCGTATTCAGCTACGAAATCCTCGTGGAGATATCCGCTGAACACCCGCTCGAGCTCGGGAAATTCCGACGCCTCACGCTTCATCGACTTGTCTCCGGATACGAGGTCAGGACGTAGTACCGCTGGCGCCTCTCGTCCCAGCGCAGAACCACGAGCAAGCGATCGCATGTGACGGACTCCGAACGGCCACGCGCGATCGATCGGCCGATGATGCGATTGGAGCGGTAGCGCAACACGAAGTTCGGGCGTGGACCGGTTCGCTCACGCCACGCCGCAAAGGCACGGTTGTCCGAGCGCAGCGCATCACCGATCACGCTTTCGGCGGTCGCACGGTCAGTGTAGGTCGATGCGCTCGAGATTTGCGGTTCACGGCGGAGCCGTTCGAGCAATTCCGCGTCACTCTTGCCGACGTGACGTTGGAGCGTGTGGCCACCCATCACCTCGTCGGCCGAGAGATCGTGCGTCGAGTCCGGCGTCGCCGGACGAGCTGCCTGAGACGCCGGTGGTGACGTCGATTGGTGAGCGGCGTTCTGCGGGATCGGAGTCCGGGAATCAGCTGAGCCACATGCCGAGAGCAGCAGAGCCATGAGCGCCGCGACGGCGCAGCGGCGAAGGCAGACGTTCATATCGACACTCTAACTTCCGGCTAAAGCCGGAAGCCACAAGATCGAGAACTTCCGGCTAAAGCCGGAAGCCACAAGATCGGAACTTCTTGCTAAAGCCGGAAGCCACAAGATCGGAACGTGCGGCCAAAGCGGAAGCCACAAGATCGGAACTTCCGGCTAAAGCCGGAAGCCACAAGAGGCGGAAGGACGCTTTTCCGGTAGGATCGGGGCATGAGCGACCAGCAAGAAGATTTTGCGGCAATGTTCGAAGCCTCCGAAAAAGCGCGACGCTTCGAACGTGGCCAAACGGTCGACGGCCTTGTCGTCGCGATAGGGCCTGAAGTGGCGTTTGTCAGCATCGGCGGCAAAAGCGACGCCGAGATCGATCTGGCCGAGCTGAAAAACGCCAATGGCGTGTTGGAAGTCGCGGTCGGCGATCGCATCCAGGCCAAGATCCTGTCAACCAGCGGTGCGATCGTGCTCTCGCGGAAGGGTGTGCGCAACGCGGCGACACAGCGGGAGCTCGAAGAGGCGTTCAGCGCCGGGATCGCCGTCGAGGGCAAGGTCGAGAAGCAAGTCAAAGGTGGCTATGAGGTTCGCATCAACCGCGAACGCGCCTTCTGCCCGCTGTCGCAGATCGACATCGTCCGAACGGTCGACCCTGCCGTGCACGAAGGCAAGACCTACTCCTTCCGGATCATTGAATACCGGGACGGCGGACAGACGCTCGTCGTCTCGCGGCGTAAACAGCTCGAAGAAGAGCAGCGCACACGCGCCGACGAGATTCGACAGACGATTGTTCCTGGTGCCGTGCTGAACGGCCGCGTCGCGTCGGTCTTCGACTACGGTGCGTTCATCGAGCTGGGTGGCGGCATCCAGGGGTTGCTGCACGTGTCGGACATGAGCTGGTCGCGGGTCCCGAGCGCGCACGCGGTTGTCGCCGCCGGCGACGACATCACCGTCAAGGTTTTGCGCGTCGAGGAGGCAGCCGGCAAGATTTCGCTCGGCTCGAAACAGCTGCTCGACGATCCGTGGAGCACGGCGGCGGCGCGCGTCGAAGTCGGTCAGGTGCGCACCGGGCGGGTGACCAGGATTGCGGAGTTCGGCGCGTTCGTTGAACTCGAACCCGGCATCGAAGGATTGATTCATGCATCGACCTTCGCGCCCACCGGTCGCCGTCGTGGTTGGGCCGATCTCGTGCCGCCAGGATCGACCGTGACGGTCGAAGTCGTGAACATCGATGTTCCGCACAAGCGCATCGGCCTGTCGCTCGTGGACGAGGCATCGGGACGAAGCGCTGCGGTCGCCTCCGCTGAGCAGCCGGCGGACGCTGATGAGGTTCGCAAACCAGACGAAGAACCAAAGGGCGCACTCGGGTCGCTTGGCGACAAGCTGCGCGACGCCCTGCAGAAGCGGTGACGCTTCGCCACCAGAACCGTCTTCACGTCGTCCTGGTTCACCCGGAGATTCACTGGAACACTGGCAATGCCGGCCGAACGTGTCTTGCGGCCGGCGCCACGCTTCACCTGATCGAGCCGCTTGGTTTCTCGCTCGACCAGCGCCAGGTCCGCCGCGCCGGCCTCGATTACTGGGAGCACGTCGACCTGCGCGTGTGGCCCGACTGGGCATCGTTCGAAGCGCTCCTGCCAACGTTCGGTGAGCCGTATTTCCTGTCGACCAAAGCGACGAACCCGCTCTGGCGAGCTCCGCTCGGTGGGCCTGAGGGCATCGTGCTGATATTCGGACGTGAGACTGGCGGTCTGCCTCAGGAACTGCACGAGCGTTACCGCGAACGGTTCTTCGCCATCCCGATGCTGGCCGCGCCCGTCAGATCGCTGAATCTGTCGACGAGCGTTGGGATCGCCGTCTACGAGACGTTGCGACAACGTCAAGCGGGCGTCGGTGGGGTGTGACGCCGCACGTCAGATCACTGCGGCGACGGTGTCAGGGCTGCAATGAGGTCGCGACTCCGCGCTATAGTCTCGGGATGAATACCAGCCAGGCGGCACTCATAGCGCTCGTCATCTCAACCGCCGTGTCGTTCGCCCAGACCGCGCCGTACGAGCAGCGCGCGCGCGACATCTACAAGGAACTCGTCGAGATCAACACGACCGACACGCCCGCCGGCAGCGTCACCAAGGCTGCCGAGGCCATGGCGGCGCGGCTTCGAGCGGCGGGGTTTCCGGACGCAGACATCAAGCTGCTCGGGCCGGCACCGAACAAGTTCAATCTGATCGCCAGATATCGCGGCACCGGCGCCAAGCGGCCGATGGTTCTGCTCGCACACCTTGATGTCGTGGATGCCAAGCGCGAGGACTGGTCGTTCGATCCCTTCATCTTCCGCGAAGATGGCGGCTGGTTCTACGGGCGTGGAACCAGCGACGACAAAGCGATGGCGTCGCAGTTTGTCGCCAATCTGATTCGCTTGAAGGAGGAAGGATTCAAGCCTGAACGTGACCTGATTCTTGCACTGACCGCCGACGAGGAGGGAGGCGATTACAACGGCGCCGCGTGGCTGGTGACCGAGCATCGCGACCTCGTCGACGCCGAGTTCGCGATCAACGAGGGTGGCGGCGGCAACATGCGGAACGGGAAGTACCTGACCAACGAAATTCAGGCGGCGGAAAAGGTGTATCAAGACTTCCATCTCGAAGTCACGAACTCTGGCGGCCACAGCTCGCTGCCCGTCAAGGACAACGCCATCTATCATCTGGCGCAGGGACTTGCACGGCTGTCGACGCTGGAATTTCCAATCCAGCTCAACGAAATCACGAGCACCTACTTCGAGCGATCCGCAACCGTGGAGGCCGATCCTGCGACCGCGGCCGATATGCGCGCGGTGGCCCGCGGGACGCCTGACCTTGCAGCTGCGGCACGTCTATCGGCCAAGCTGCCGTACTGGAACTCGATGATGCGGACGACGTGCGTTACCACCCGGCTGGCTGGCGGGCACGCCAACAATGCGCTGCCGCAGCTCGCGACGGCGAATGTCAACTGCCGGATCTTGCCCGGCGTCAGCATCGACTCGGTCAAACAGACGATCATCGATACCCTGGCCGATCCAAAGATCACGGTTTCGCTGGTCAAGGACGCGCACCCGAGTCAACCAGCCACGTTGCGTCCAGATGTGTTGAACGCGGTCGAATCGCTGACGAAGGAGATGTTCCCCGGGGTTGTCGTCGTTCCGGTGATGAGCACCGGCGCGACCGACGGCCTGTACTTCCGCAACGCCGGCATTCCCACCTACGGCGTCGACGGCACGTTCGGCGACATCGACGATGTGCGCGCGCACGGCCGTGACGAGCGCGTCGGCGTCAAGCAGTACTTCGAAGGGCTGGAGTTTCAGTACCGGCTCATCAAGCTGCTCGCGAAATAGCGTCAACCAGGACATGGTGCGTTTCGATTCAAGCGATGGATCGCCGCGAGGAAGTCAGCCGCCGCGGTCGATGCGATAACCCAGACATCGTTTGGAGTGCCGGAGACAGCGGCACGCCGCGGCAATTCGTGAGCGGCGAGCAGAATCGCTTATGCCGAGACGATCGCCATCAACCGCAGCGGAATGCTGCTGCCGTTGACGATCTTGAGCTGCGCCGCAATCAGCCGGCTACCTGGATACCGCTGCCGAGGTTGACCGGGATTGGAACAGTTCGTGCTCTGGCGTAGCGCCGTCTACGAAGTAACAGGAGGGACGTTCGATGTTTCCAATCGGTGACGACAACAGTGGCGAGCGAACGTTTCCAATCGTCACGTATGCGCTGATCGCGTTGAACGTGTTGTTCTTTTTCGTCGAGCTCAGCGGCGGCGACCCGTTCGTGAAGCAGTGGGCGTTCATCCCGAGCCGGTTTCTGGCCAACCCTTCGGCCGACTTTCCCACCCTCTTCACGTCCATGTTCATGCACGCGGGCTGGGTACATCTCGGTGGCAACATGCTCTACCTGTGGATTTTCGGCGACAACGTCGAAGATCGCCTGGGACACGGCATGTTCACAATCTTCTATTTCCTGTGCGGCCTTGCGGCCACGTTCGCGCAATTGATGTTCACGGCCGGATCGCACGTACCTAATCTCGGCGCGTCTGGAGCGATCGCCGGAGTGCTCGGGGCCTACATCATCCTGTTCCCACAGGGTCGCGTCCGGGTGCTGCAGCGCGGAGGGGTGGTGCAGATGCCCGCGCTGGTGGTCATCGGGTTCTGGATCGTGTTGCAGCTCTTTAGTGGGATCGGTTCGATCTCGAACGCTGCCGACACGGGAGGGGTCGCCTTCATGGCGCACATCGGCGGCTTCTTTGCCGGCTGCGTGTTGACGCTCATTCTCGGTGGACGACGGCAGGGCGTCACCGGCTGAGACGCGAGATCCGTTCAGTGCGCCGTCAGTCCCGCCACTCGACTCCACGCTCGACGAGGACGTCGCGCAGGTTGTAGATGTCGAGACCAAGCTCGCCGGCCTTGAGCCGCGCCCGCGTCCGTTCCTCCTTCGCGAGCCGTTGCTCGACGGCGCCGACCACGGCGGCTGCCGACTCGCGCGGGACCACGACGACGCCGTCGGCATCGCCAACGATCACGTCACCGGGCGAGATCGATGCGCCGGCGCACACGATCGGAACGTTGACGCTACCGGGAATCGTCTTCGAGGTGCCCTGCGCGGAAATCGCTTTGGACCAGACCGGAAAACCAAGCGCCGTGATCTCGGCCGTGTCACGCACACCAGCATCGATCACGAGACCGGCGACACCGTGAGCGCGGCACGATTCGGCGAGCAGCTCGCCGAACATCCCATCGGTCGACTCGGTACGCGTCGCGACAACGAGAACATCACCGGGCTGAACGACGGCAATCGCCGCGTGAATCATCAGATTGTCGCCGGCGCCGCAGAGCACTGTGACCGCGCTGCCGGCGACGCGAGCCGACGGATAGATGGGCCGCATGTAGGGACGAAGGAGTCCAGCCTTGCCCTGTGCTTCGTGAACCGTTGCGACTCCGGCCGCGCCCAGGCGGCCGATCGCCTCCCGATCGGCGCGAGCAATCGTTCGAACAATCGTTGGTGTCATGTGAGGTCGGCCGTCACCTGCGGGAACACTCGCTGGTACGCTTCGGCGTGGATGATGCCCTTGCGTCCCGAATTGCGGACCGCCTGGGTACCGCGTCGTCGACTCAGGTCGGAATAGTAGTCGACCAGGTGGCGCTGCGCTTCCATTGATTCCATCGCCTGACGTTTACGATCCCATGCCGGGGTGATGTCGAGGAGCACATCAGGTTTGAAGTCGCACTGCTCCGGCTGATGCGGCTCGAACATGAAGACCGGCGGCGCGCCAAGAGCTGGACCTGGCAGTGGATACCCTTCGGCCTGCGCGTAGACGCGCGTCTGCAGCGAAATCTGATTGGCAGCCGGATGGTCCGGGTTATACGGATCGTTGTACGCGTGCGTCAAGACGATGTCGGGCCGGCAGGTGCGATATTCCTGCACCAGCGCTTCGATGATGGCATCAGTCGGACGGAGCGGATAGTCACCGGCATCGAAGAACCGTACTTCGGCGCCGAGCAGTCCAGCCGCGCGTGTTGACTCGGCACGGCGGATCTCTTTCACCCGTTCCACGGTCATGCCGGGCTCTTTCCACGCGCCCTGGCTTTCGCCGCGTTCTCCAAACGAGAGGCACAAAATACGAACGCGATAGCCGCGCGACGAATAGAGCGCGATAGCGCCACCTGCCCGCCAGACGAAATCCGCGGCGTGCGCGCTGAAGACGAGGACGGTTGGGGAATCCGGCATGGCGTTGCGAATCAGTCCAGACCCGCGCAATTATACGAGCGTCGATGGCCGGAGCCGCAACCGCACGATCGCCGCTGCGAACCTTGCTCGGCGACTATTCGACGACCCATGCGCTTCGTCAGGGCACGCTGAGGTCCTCGATCGTGGCGCTCGACTTTGCCGACGTTCCTGTGCCGAACAAGGCGTTCAAGCGGGTCGTTCGCGATCTGGAGTTCGATGTCGCCGAGATCGCGCTGATGACGTTCCTGATGGCGCGATCGCGCGGAGTGCCGCTCAAGCTGTTGCCGGTTGTAGTGTTCAGCCGCAACCCGCTCCCGCACCTGGTCTGCGATCGCGAGCGCCGCTATCTGCTGCCGGCCGACCTGCCCGGTTCCCGAATCGCCGTGCGCTCGTATACGACGACGACCGCCGTATGGGTCCGAGCATTGCTGGCCGATCAGTTCGCGGTGGATGCCGATCGCGCACAATGGGTTACGCTCGAGGAAGCGCACGTGGCGAACGTCCCCGATCCGCCGCACGTACGCCGCCACACCGCGACGTCCGATCTGATGACGATGCTGCGGGAGCGCGCGGCGGATGCGGTGATCGTCGATCCGGTTCCTGCAGATCCGCGCTACGTGTCCGTCGTGCCGGATCCCGACGAGGCGTTTCGCAGCTGGCAGCAACGGCACCGTGTTCGCACGCTCAATCATGTGATCGCGGTCCGAGAGTCGCTCGCGAGCGACGACGCTGTGATCGGCGAGTTGTTCCGATTGTTTCGCGAGAGCCGTCAACTGGGCGGCGTCGATCCGGCTTCGGCGCCGCTTGGGTTGGAAGCGAATCGTCGGAATCTGGAAGTGGCGATCGAGGTTGCAGAGGCGCAGCATTTGCTCGCGCGGCCATTGACGATCGACGATCTGGTCACCAATGCGATCGCATCAGTCGGGTCACCGGACTGAAAGCACTGCGCGACCAGAATGTGAACCTGGCCGATGATCTTTGGAAGGTTTCATCCATGACCGTGCCCGGACCAGCGAACTTCGCAGCGACTTCCGCACCGCAGCGGCGAGGAGTACGAAGAGAGAAGCCCAACATGCGTCATTCCGCAGTGCTTGGTGGCATCGTGGTCGCGGGCTTCGCCGTCGCATCACACGCACAGATCTCGTCGCTTGCGCCGTTGCAGAGTTGCGAATCGCTGGCAAGACTCGTGCTGCCCAACGCGAAGATCACGTCGGCCGAATCGGTCGCGGCGGGGTTCACGCCGCCGGCTCGTGGCCGCGGCCGCGGTGGTTCCCCACCGGCCCCGCTTCCGGCGTTCTGCCGGGTAGCGGTCACCATCACGCCAACCGCGCAATCGGATATCAAGGTCGAAGTGTGGCTACCGCTCGACTGGAACGGCCGGTTGCTCGAAGTCGGCAACGGTGGCTGGGCAGGATCGATCAACTACGGCGGGATGAGCACGGCGCTCGCGGCCGGTTTCGTGACGGCCAGCACCGACACCGGCCACACCGGCGGCAGTCCGAGCTTCGCGATCGATCGACCCGAAGCGGTGATCGACTACGGCTACCGTGCGGTTCACGAGATGACGCTCAAGGCGAAGCAGCTGATCGTCGGCTACTACAGCACGCCGCCACAGTTCGCGTACTGGGATGGCTGTTCGACCGGCGGCAAGCAGGGCCTCACCGAAGCGCAGCGCTATCCGGAAGATTTCAACGGCATCGTCGCCGGCGCGCCGGCGAACTACATGATCCATTTGCACGCGGCGCAGACCGCAATCGCCCAGGCCCTCGATCGAACTCCAGCCAGCCGGATTCCAGCCGAGAAGTTTCCGCTGATCCACGCCGCCGCCGTTGCCGCCTGTGATGCCGTCGACGGCCTCAAGGACGGGTTGATCGATGATCCGCGCAAATGCTCGTTCGATCCAGGGAGGCTGAAGTGCAAAGCGGGCGATCAGCCGACATGTCTCACGGCCGAGCAGGTCGAGACTGCGCGAACGATCTACCGGCCAATCGTTCACCCGAAGACGCATGCGGAGATCTTTCCGGCGCTGATGCCGGGCTCGGAAGCGCTCTGGGGCTCCTCGGTCGCGCAGCCGCTTCCGTTTCCGATGCAGACCTTTCAATACGTCATCTTCAAGGATCCCAAGTGGGACTATCACAGCTTCAATCTCGCGACTGATGTTGACGTTGCGGACAAAATGGATGCAGGCGTCAACAACGCGATCACCCCGAATCTGGCGCCGTTTTTCAGCCGCGGCGGCAAATTGCTGATTTATCACGGCTGGAGCGATCATCACATTTCGCCGATCAACAGCATCAACTACTACAACAGCGTGCTGAAAGCTGTTCCCGATCAGTCGGTCACCTCATCGTCTATTCGCCTGCTGATGGCGCCTGGCATGGCGCACTGCGGCGGCGGCGACGGTCCTGACACGTTCGATCGAATTGCGGCGATCAGGGCGTGGGTCGAAAGCGGGACACTGCCGGATCGAGTGATTGCCACGAAGTCTTCCGCCGGACAGATCACTCGGACGCGCCCGTTGTGTGCCTATCCGAAGGTCGCCCGATGGTCCGGCGCCGGAAGCATCGACGAGGCATCCAACTTCACCTGCGCCGCTCCTCCCACTTCACCGCGGCCCCATTGAGCGACCCCGACTTCGACGAATGTGTGATCAAGGTGTGACACAACGTTGAAATTCGCGCCGCCGCAGCTCCGAAGCGCAACCTGGCGGTTCACAATACGTCGAACGAGATCGGGGGACAACAATGAAGGCAGCCCTTTTGACGCTTGTCGTGTGTGCCGCAGCCGTCATGTTCGCCGTGGATGCACAAGAACGGGGGTTCGATTCCGGCCAGCCGATGAGGCCGATGAGCCGGCTGATCGCCGCGATCGACACCGACCACGACGGCACCATCTCGCCGGCTGAAATGCAAGCGGCCGCGGCGGCGTTACGGACGCTCGACGCGAACCACGATGGGCAACTGACGCTTGACGAGCTGCGCCCACCGTTCGACGGACGTGGACCGCGCGGGCGTGGCGACGGCGGCTTCGAAGGACGCGGTGGTGACGGGCGCGGTGCGCCGCCCGCATCCGCCGATGATCTGGCCGACACGCTGATGTCGTTCGATCGCAACGGCGACGGCAAGCTCGATCGCGCTGAGGTGCCCGAGCGCTTCCAGGGTCTCTTCGATCGCGCGGACGCCAACAAAGATGGCACGCTGACCCGAGATGAACTGACGCAGAGCGCGAATGCCACCGTTCAAGAGGGTGCGGGGCAAGGACGAGGCGAGCGCGAAGACCGCGGGTTCGGTCGCGGCCGGGGTCCCGGGATGGATCCGCTGCTGCGTGCGCTCGATCGCAATCGCGACGGCGTCCTCTCTGAAGACGAGATTGCCGGAGCGCCTGATGCCTTGAAGACGCTCGATGCGAATGGCGACGGAGAGCTGTCAGCCGACGAGCTCCGGCCGATGCCCGGCCGCGGCCCCGAAGGGCGAAACGGAAGACAGCGATGAAGCGGTCGCTCGTCGTCTTGACGCTGTTGGTCGCCATCGCAGCCGGCTATCTCGGGCATCTGCATCTCTCTCGAGTACGTGAGCACGTCTACGTGTCGCACTTCGAGAACGTGATGGGAACGTCGCTCGAGATCAAGACCCGCGCGAATTCCGATACCGCAGCCGAGGCCGCACAGTCGGCGATCACCACCGAAATCGCCCGCGCCTCAAAGATTCTCAGCGGCTACGACTCGACCAGCGAGTTCAACCAGTGGATGCGCTCCTCGAACGTTCCGACGAAGGTGTCGCCGGAACTTGCGGAGGTTCTCTCCGCATTCGACGATTGGCGTGCCCGGACTGCAGGCGCTCTCGATCCCGCCGCAGAGGCGATCGGCGCCGTATGGGGACAGGCAGCGCAGGAGAAGCGGCTGCCGACCGCGGCGGAGTTGCAGCAGGCAGTTGCGCAGGTGCGGCAGCGACATTGGATCGTCGACCGCGCGTCTTCAACGGCAACCAGAACCAGCGATGTGCCGCTCAAGCTGAACTCCTTCACCAAGAGCTTCATCGTCGATGGCGCCGCTCAGCGGGCGCTAGCCGTCCGCGGCGTGAGCGGTGTGTTGATCAACGCCGGCGGCGACGTAGTCGTCCGCGGCGACTGGACCGAAACTGTCGGCGTCGCCGATCCCGTGGCCAACGCGGACAACGCTGGCCCGCTCGCGGTTCTCGCCGTGCGCGACGCGGTGGTGGCGACCAGCGGCGGCTACAAGCGCGGGTTCGACATCAACGGACGGCATTACTCACACGTGATCGATCCGAGGACAGGGCAGCCGACCGGACATGTGCTGAGCGCGACGGTCGTGTCGTCAAACGCCATTGAGGCAGGTGCACTGGCTACCGCGTTTTGCGTGCTGACGCCGGCAGAAAGCACGGCGCTGGCCGGTACGCGTCCCGGCGTCGAGTTCGCGCTGTCGCTCGACAACGGCGAGCGGGTCGAAAGTGCAGGTTGGCATCAGCTCGAGCGGCGTCCGCCTTCGCGGCCCGCATTCGGCAACCCGGTCGAGACCGTGTACGCGGCGGAACAGGCCGGGTCCGGCCGGCTCGCGATCAATCTCGAGCTCGCGCGAATCAGTGGAATGGCGCGACGGCCCTATGTCGCGGTGTGGATCGAGGACAAGGATCATTTTCCGGTGCGTACGGTCGCGCTGTGGTCCGACGGGAAGGCGCGGTATCTCCCGGAACTACGCGCGTGGTATCGAGCCGATCGTCTCCGCGCGATGGCGGAAGGCTCGCAGATTGTCGACGCGGTCACGAGCGCGACCCGCACCGCCGGCAAGTACACCTTGCAGTGGGACGGCAAGGACAACGCCGGCAAGGCTGTGCCCGCCGGCAAGTACACGGTGTTCATCGAAGCATCCCGCGAACACGGCACCTATCAACTCATCCGGCAGGACATCGACCTGCCAGGCACCTCGAAGCACGTGGATCTGCCGGGGGGGACGGAGATCAGTGGAGCAAGCCTCGATTATCAACCGGTCGGTCGTTGAGACCAGGCCTTCCGGTGATCGCGAACACCGGCGAGCAGGTGTCTTGTCCGTGAGCCGGCACGTCTGGCGTCGCCGCGTCGCGAAAGTGTCGCGCTGGCTGCACATTTATGGGTCGATGGGAAGTCTCGCGCTTGTCCTGTTCTTTGCGATCACCGGAATCACCCTGAACCATCAGGACTGGTTTGCCAATCAGCAGGTTACCGTTGAGCGCCGCGGCGCGATCGACTCCGCCCTGCTGAAGACCGCGAGTCCAGACGGCGTCGACAAGCTGCAGGTGGTCGAGTCGCTGCGTTCCGCCGGCGGTGTGCACGGCGCGCTGTCGGACTTCCGAATCGACGATGGTCAGTGTGAGGTCGTCTTCAAGGCACCCGGCTATGAAGCATCGGCCGTCATCGATCGGAGTACGGGCAAGTTCGATCTGACCGAGTCGCGAATGGGATTTGCGGCGCTCATCAACGATCTCCACAAGGGACGCGACACGGGCGGTGTGTGGAAGGCCGCCATCGACGTCTCGGCCGCTCTCCTGGTGTTTATCTCGGCCACGGGCCTCATCCTGCTTTACTTCGTGCACAAGTATCGTCTCGCAGGTGTGATCCTCTTTGGTGCCGGCGCATTGGCCAGCTATTTCGTCTACGTGATCTGGGTCCCCTGAAAAGGGAGAAGGGGCAAGGCAGAGAGACCAGGAACCGATAGTCCAAAGGCGGTTGTCTGCTGGCGGCGAGCAACGTAGTATGTCGAGCACCACGTTGTCGCCGACCGGAGGCCAGATGAATCGCCGTGAATTTCTCGAGACGGTCACCGCCGCCGCCGTGCTGCCGGCGATCGGCCGCCACCAGGCACCCGCGAACGAGTGGGGCTCTCCCGTTTTCGATCTTCACTTTCATCTTCGACCGCAGCCAGCTGCCAACCTTGCGCACCTCGATGGCGCCGGAGTCACCAAGGCGAACCTGCTGACGCGCGCCGGAGCGCTCGAACAGGTGAAAGCGATTGCGGCCGCCGCGCCGGGACGATTTACCTGGTTCAGCAGCTACGACGTCACGAAACCCGACGCAGAGCAAGTGCTCACCGACGCCGTGAAGGCGGGAGCGCAGGGGTTCGGCGAAATGAAGTTCCACGTCGCGGCCGACGGCCCGGAACTCCGCCGCATGTATGCGCTGGCTGCCGACTTGCGGGTCCCGATTCTGATTCATTTCCAGGAAGTGGATCATTTCCCGGACGAAGGGACGTGGAGCACCGGCTTCGCAAAGACCTTCGAATCGATCCTGAAGGCCTATCCAAAAACCACATTCATCGGTCACGCGGACGCGTTCTGGGCGAACGTGAGCGCCGACTATCACAACGAAGCGGCGTATCCGTCAGGGCCGATCAAGCGTGGCGGTCTCACTGACAAGTGGCTGAGCGACTATCCGAACCTGTTCGGCGACCTGTCGGCGAATTCCGGCAACAATGCGATGTCACGTGACGCGGACTTCACGAAAGACTTCCTCAAGCGCCACCAGGACAAGCTGTTTTTTGGCAGCGACTGCAGCTGCAGCGACGGCCATGGCGGCGGCGTCAGCCAGAACAACAATCCTGCCGCGTCGCGGATGGCCGGAAAATGCGTCGCGCGCGAGACGCTGGGGGTGCTGAAGCGTTCGACTTCGCCGGACGTGTTTCAGAAACTCGTGTGGGGCAACGTGCACAAGCTGCTGAAGATCCCGGCGTAGCCGGCATCTCACCTGAGTCGAGTTACACCGCGGAGCTTCAATGCGTTCGACGTCTTCGCATACAGCCATCCTGGCAGCTCTTGCTGTCGCCGCATGCGTCTCATTGAGCGCTGGTGCAGCGCCGCAAACGCCCGCGCCGGTGCCGCGCCTGAAAGTGCTGGTGATCCACGGACCCAACCTGAACCTCCTCGGCCGGCGCGAGCCGCAGATTTACGGCACGACCACGCTCGATCAAATCAATGCGCGGCTCGCCGAACTGGCGAAAGAAATCAACGTCGATCTCGTCACGATGCAGTCAAATTCCGAGGCGGCCATTGTCGATGCCTTTCAGCAGCACATCGACACCGTCGATGGAGCGCTCATCAATGCCGCGGGTCTCAGTTTCAGCAGCGTCTCGATTCACGACGTCATCAAGGCGATGCCGTTTCCTGTGATCGAGGTGCATATCTCGAATCTCGGAACCCGGGACGAAATCCACCAGCATTCGATCCTTACGCCGGCAGTCCGGGGCACGGTGATGGGACTCGGATGGCGATCCTACACAGCGGCACTTCGAGCCCTTGTGGAGATCGTTCGTGAGGACAAGGCTGCGAAGCGCTGACCTGATCGGATCGATGTCGAGGAAGCGGATATGCGGCTAGAGGCGGCAAGCACATCTCTGCGACTCTGGGGAGCCGTTTCAGCGGTCGTAATTCTTGCCATCACGCTGCCGTCGGCACGGGCACCGCAGCAAACAACTGCCGGATCGGCCGCCGCCCAAATGGCGCGTGGGCGCGGCCAAGGCGAGCCGCCGCGACGCCGGAAAGCCCTGCTCGCCTGGGCCGATACGCGAAATGGCCAGGCCCAGCATGCATCGACCTCGCACGCGCTCGCCGTGATTGAGCGCCTCGGCTATGAATCGGGGTTGTGGGATACCTTCATTCGCACCGATTCCAACATCATCTTCAATCAGGCGCGAAAGACGGACGGAACCCCGGCAAGTGGCGGGCCGAGCCTCAGCAATGTCGACGGAATTTTCTTTCTCGGCCATCGCGAGGTCCCGATCGACAGTCAACAGAAGGCGGAGTTGCTGGCATTCGTGCGAGGCGGTAAGGGTTTCGTCGCCGCACACACCGGACTGACCGCGTTCGAATCCTGGCCCGAGTTCGGGGAGATGTTAGGGGCGACCTACGGCGGACATCTGTTTACAGGACCCGGCCGGATGATCAACGAACAGCCTGCCAATCCGATCGTCAAGCACTGGGGACCCGCCGTCGAGTTCACCGACGAGTTCTATCGTGCGGCGACGCTGTCTCGCGACAACGTTGATGTCCTGCTGCGGTTCGATCCCGCCAGTGCGCCCAACGCCGGCTTACCCAGTGACGGCGACTTTCCGCTGGTGTGGACCCGGATGTACGGTCAGGGGCGCGTCGTGTACAGTTCGTTGTCCCACAACACGGAGTCGTGGGACATCCAGAATGTTCAGACCATGATGGTCGAGGCGATCAAATGGTCGTTGGGCCTGACCGACGCGCCGGTTCAACCGCATCCGAAACGCGCCACGGCGATGCCGGGCGCGTCGACAATCAAGTAACTACAGTCTTGCATTGGAGAGAGAGAGAGAGGCTGAATGCCGACGCTGAATCTCGAACATGTCGCGCTGAACGTGGCCGATCCGGTTGCGATGGCGGCGTGGTACGTCAAAAATCTCGGAATGCGCATCGTCCGGCAATCGGCCGTTGCTCCCTACATTCATTTTCTCGCCGACGCGGCCGGCCGGAGCGTCATCGAGCTTTACAGCAACTCGGCGGATCCGCTCCCCGACTATGCATCCATGCATCCCCTCCGCCTGCACATCGCGTTTGCCGCGCCGGATCCGGATGCGTCCCGGGCCGCCCTGGTCGCCGCTGGCGCGACCTTCGTCGACGAAGTCAGCCGCGACGACGGGACACGTCTGCTCATGCTGCGGGACCCATGGGGCCTCGCGCTGCAACTGTGCAAACGGCCAGAGCCGCTGCTCTGAGCCGCGGCCGAGGAAAACGCGGAGTAACACGACGCGACACTTCTGTTCTAGGTTCCTGGTTTTAAGGTCTCAAGTTTGTTAGTGGTTTATGGCTTGTCGTTTGTCGTTCTCGCTCCCAACCCAAACCGACGCCGAACCACAAACCGGGAACTCCAACCGAGAACCTAAAACCGAAAACCTAGAACCGACGCGCCCGATCCCTTAGAGGATCGGATGCTCGGACGTCTGAACCGTGCAGCAGAGACACGAGCCGCTTCGGTCACGTGCATCTCACGAGAGAATCAAATAGGATTGGCGGCGTGGAGAGTCTCCGCGGCCACGAGCTGACAGGGAGCCGCCTGGTCGGTGAACTGCCGTCGACTGACATGGTGGCGCTGTGGCGCGAAGTCACGTCTGGCGTTGTGAAGCATGGCTTCGTGATCGAGTACCGCGACCTCGACCCTCCGCGTACCGGGATCTTCGATGGCCTCCGCATCGTGATCGATCCCGATGTTGGCTTCGAGATGCAGTGCTTCCTCCTGCTGCACCTGTTTGGACACTCGGTCCAGTGGGTCGCGCCATCAATCGAGCACAAGCTCGTCGATCTCCAGCACACTGAGGATAAAGCCCGATTCATGCAGGTCCTGCACGACTACGAGCGCGAGGCCGCCGGATATGCGATGCAACTGATGCGGGAGCGTGGCGTGACGTCGCTCGATCAGTGGTTCAGTGATTTCGTCGAGACGGACTGGCGATACGTGGAACGTTATTACCAGACCGACAAGTTGCCCGACTGGCACGACTGCATCGTCCGCGATGCCGGCCTTGTCACGCCTACCCCGATTCCGCCACTGAAGCATCGCGAAGTGGAAGTGCGGTTTGCTTTTTGACGACGCAGCGTCGACCCTCAGGCTGGGATGTCTTCCATTCTTGAAGTCTTCACGTGACCGTGAGTACGTCCCAGTGCGACTGTGAATGACGG
>JBPYFA010000477.1:0-3091 GCA_051986585.1 Vicinamibacterales bacterium
TCGCTTTGTCGGATCCCGACGGGATCCGCCCGACCGTGATCTGGTTCATGTCGCCCTGGTGCGAATCCTATCTGGCCAAGAGCCGGCCCAAGCGGGCCGCCGCGTGCCAGGCCGCCCGCGAGCAGGCCGAGCGCCTGTCGAAGGACGGTCGCGCGCGATGGGTCGGCATCGCGTCCGGACTCTGGGCCACGGCCGAAGGCCTCGACACGTACCGGAACGACAACCAGGTCGGCATCCCGCTGTCGCTGGACGAGACCGGCGCGATCTTCCGCTCGTTCGGCGTCACGAACGTTCCGACGCTGATGATCATCGACGGCAAGGGCCGGATCACGAAGCGGATCGACCGCGTCACTCCAGAGTTGCCAGGGCGGCTGAGTACGGCGCTCGGCAGCGCGAAATCACACGGCTGAAGCTGCGCACGAGTTCAGCTCACCTCTTAGGGTACGCCGTAAAAACGTAATCCTTCTTTGCCACGATCGTGTGGCACGCGTAGCCGCACTTGGTCCCGGTTTCGAATGGCTTGAACGTGTCGGACGCGGCGTCATAGTCGAACTCGGCGTATCCCCAGTTGCCGGAGTCGGCGAATCTCTTGCTGTCCCTCACCATGAAATCAATGTCATGCAGGGTGTCCGGCACGAACGGCGTACCGGGCTCGTCCACACCCTTTTTCGCGTTCCAGTGGATCTTCGCCATCTTGGCGCCGTCGGGGAAAGGCTTGCCGTTACCGGGAGCGCCGGCTTGATAGGCGCTGATCATCACCGGATTGCCAACGATCACTTCGATCAGGTTCAGGTTTTCGGCGTGACTGACGGCAATCACCTTCCAGTCTTCGTATCCCCTGAATTCGGAGAATTCGAGTCCGTTCGGAACCTTCACGGTGTATTTGTCCTGCCCCGAAACGGCCGTGCCGCTCGCGGTGGTGAGCACTACCGCAATGGCGGCGATCCGCCAGGATGGAATCCTCTCCATGGTCGTTCTCCTTGGAATTTGTTGACAGGGACCGACTCGCTCCCGGCACTCTAACAGGGGTGGTCGAGGCTGTATTGGACAAAAGTGTCGGAGTAGAGTTGTCGAAGCATCCCAAACCGGGAGAGATGACATGGCTGAACTCAGGAGAGAGACAGACAGTCTTGGCGTTGTTCAAGTGCCTGCGGACAAGCTGTGGGGCGCGCAAACCCAGCGATCGCTCGAACACTTCAGCATTGGCAAGGACCTGATTCCACGCGAAATGATCACGGCCTACGCGACCCTGAAGAAGGGCGCCGCGGTCGCCAACTTCGCAGGCAAGCGTCTCGACGACCGGCGTTGCGGGTTGATCGTTCAGGCGTGCGACGAAATCCTGGCGGGACAACACCACGACATGTTCCCTCTGCATGTCTGGATGACCGGCAGCGGCACCCAGTTCAACATGAACGTCAACGAGGTGATTTCGAACCGGTGCTGTCAACTTGCCGGTACACCCCTGGGCAGCAAGGAGCCGGTGCACCCGAACGACCACGTGAACATGGCGCAGTCCTCGAACGACTCGTTTCCGTCGGTCATGTGCATCGCGGCAGCCGTCAACGTGAAAGAGCGCCTCGTTCCAGCTGTCTTCGCGCTGCGCGACGCGATCGACGCGAAGGCGCAAGCATGGAAGGACATCGTAAAGATTGGGCGTACTCATATGCAGGATGCCACGCCGCTGACACTGGGGCAGGAATGGTCCGGTTACGCCGGAATGTTGACGGACGATCTGGATCGGATCGAGGGTTCACTGCAGGGCGTTTACCACCTGGCGCTCGGCGGTACGGCGGTGGGCACCGGAATCAACTCGGCGCCCGGCTTCGGCGAGGCGGCGGCTGCCGAGATCGCCAAGCTCACCAAGCTACCCTTCGTGTCGGCGCCCAACAAGTTCACCGTGCAGGGTTCCCACGACGCGCTGGTGCAGTTGTCGGGCACCCTTCGGACGCTGGCGGTTTCGCTGTACAAGATCGCCAACGATATTCGCCTGTTGTCTTGCGGACCGCGCGCTGGGTTCGCCGAGTTGCTGATCCCGGAGAACGAGCCTGGTTCCTCGATCATGCCGGGCAAGGTCAATCCGACCCAATGTGAAGCACTCACGATGATTGCCGTGCAGGTGATGGCCAATGACGTCGCTGTCGGGTTTGGCGGGGCGGGGGGCTATCTGGAGATGAACGTCTACAAGCCTCTGATGATTTTCAACATCACCCATTCGATCACGATCATGGCTGATGGTTGCTCGAACTTCCGGAAGTTCCTGGTGGAAGGCACCAAGCCGAACTTGAAGAAGATCAACGAATACGTCGAGCGCTCGCTGATGCTGGTGACTGCGCTCGCGCCCGTCATCGGCTACGACAAGGCCTCGAAGATCGCCCATCATGCGATGGATAACGACCTCACGTTGAAGGCGGCCGCCTTGCAGCTGGGATTCGTGACCGAGGCCGAGTTCGATCGCATCGTGGATCCGCGAAAGATGGTGACGCCCTACGTCGCAAGCGGAGCCTAGGCGGCGGGCATGTCCGCGGCCGCCTTTGAGGAGCGCTCAAGTCTTGTCCTCGCCCTGGCCCGCGTTCTGTACGTCAACGGCGAAGCCACGGATGAGATTCTGGCTCTGACCGGGCAGCTCGGGTCCGCGCTCGGGTTGCGAGCAAGGCTCGTGCCCCGCTGGGGGGAGTTGCGCCTCTACGCGGAGGACAAGGATGCCAAGCTGGTCCTTCAATCGGCGGCCGATCCCTCCGGCGTCGACATGGCTCGCGTCGCCTCCGCGGTGCGTATCGCGGAGAAGCTCGACGCAGGTCAGCTGACCGCTGACGCAGCCATCCAGGCCGTCGGCTCGATCGCGCAGGCTCCACCGGCACCGACATGGCTGTTCGCGCTGGCCGCCGCCGCGGGGGCGGTGGCGCTGGCAGTGCTTTTCGGGGTGCAGCACGTCCGCGCGGCGGCGCTCATCTTCGCGAGTGCCGGAGTCGGTGCCTTCGTCCGGCGTGCGTTGGGGCGTCGCAGCAGCAACGCGTTGATTCAGCCTTTCTGCGCAGCCCTGCTCGCCGGGATTGTCGGTGCGCTGGCGGTGCGGTACGAGCTGAGCTCATCG
>JBPYFA010000478.1:0-4731 GCA_051986585.1 Vicinamibacterales bacterium
CAGCCCGATTGGGTGGACTTGTCGAAGGTCGCGATCCCACAGGCCGACGAACAGCAGCGGCTCCTTGCCAACCTGATCCTCTTGGTCAATCGCGCCCGTAAACCGCTTCCACGACTGTGGTATCTGCCCCGAGGCGCGAAGGCGGCCGTCGTAATGACGGGGGACGACCATGGCAACAATGGCACTAGCGGTCGTTTCGATATCTACATTGGCAACAGTCCGGCAGGCTGCAATGTTGACAACTGGGAATGCGTACGGTCCACGTCTTACATCTACCCGAGCACGCCGATATCGGCTGCTCAAGTTTCGAGCTACACGTCCCAGGGATTTGAAATTGCGGCTCACATGTGGATGAGCGGACTGTCCGGAGGATCCGATTCTCCAACTGGCGTCTGCAATAACTTCACGTCGGCATCGATCGTCGCCGATTACTCCCGGCAGATTGCTTTGTTCGGATCGCTCTTCCCGGCAGCCACGCCGGTCAGGACCAATCGGACCCACTGTCTTGTGTGGAGCGATTTCGACACGCAACCGTCAGTGGAACTCTCGAATGGAATCCGGCTGGAAACGAACTACTACTACTGGCCGGATACCTGGATTCTCGACCGACCAGGAGTATTCACAGGTTCGGGACTGCCAATGCGATTTACCAAGCTCAATGGAACCATGGTTGACGTGTACCAGGCACCTACACAAATGACCGACGAGTCCGGACAGACCTATCCGAAGAATATTGATACCCTGCTCGACAACGCGCTGGGTGCGACTGGGTATTACGGCGCCTTCGTGGCGAATATGCACAACGATACGGCCGTCAGCACAGGGTCGCAAGCGATCGTGGCATCCGCTCAGTCACGGGGAGTCCCGATCGTGTCCGCGAGTCAGATGCTGTCGTGGATCGATGGCCGCAATTCGACCGCCTTTGGTCCGATTACGTGGTCGAACAATGTGCTGTCGTTCAACGTGGTTCCCGGCACCGGCGCGAATGGGCTCCAGATCATGATTCCGACCGACACCGGGTCCGTGCATTTGAGCACGATCACCCTGAACGGCAGTTCCGTCAGCTTTACGGTGAAATCGATTAAAGGCGTGTCCTACGCATTTGTAACTGCCGGAATCGGCCAGTATCAGGCGACCTATCTGCCGTAAGGACACAAGAGATGTCGGCAATCTGACATATCCGATGGACTCGCGCTTGAGCCTGAATAAAGTCGGCGAGTCCATATACTTTCTTGAGGCAGCCAAGCTCTTCAGCTAGATCGACTCGTGTAAGTTACTGAAGAATCAATGGGTTAAGCAGGAGGCACCACACACCGACTGGCAAGACCATTGCTCGTCTCGTGAACGCGAGCGCAATTCCGCGCTCGCCGGCTAACGATGTTCGCGAGCTAGCAATGAGTAACACGGTCCGAGTCCTCGGTCTGAGTTGCCTCGCCTGGTGCGCAACGACCGTCTCCGCTCACGCCGCATCGATATCGATCGCGCCGACGTCGTCGACGAGTTTCGATATCTACTGGTCCCTGCTGGTGGGCGGTTCGGAACTTGCGGCGGTTGGCAACTTCGACATCGACGTCACTGACAACTACGTCGATTTTGCGGTCACACTCACCAACAACACCGTGACCTCTGCGAACGAGAGCGTCCACGCGATCGGCCTGAACGCCGATCCTGATGGAACAAAGCTGTCGATGCTGGATTCTGGTGACTACTTCACCAGCCTCGGCCTCGATCAGAAGTTTGCGGGTTACAAAACGATCGACATCTGTGCGTGGGCATCACAGAACTGCGCGGGAGGGGGGCAAGGAGCAAATCTGCCCGGTGGCGGCGCGCCTGTCGGCTCTGATTCGTTTGCGTTCCGCTTGTTTGGCGATTTCAGCGGCGGAATCACGTTGAGCAACTTCGTGATCAAATTCCAGGGCGACCTGGGTTCGTACGAATTTGCCGGCAGCACAACGCCTCCCACCAGTACTCCGGAACCTGCATCGGCGATTCTGCTGCTAACAGGTGCCGCGGCAACGCTGTTCGGAACCCAGCGACGACGGCATCGTTAGGTATTTTCTCACTCAAACACTGCAAGCCTCAGCCGCGCTGAATCCTGTGGCTTGCAGTGCCCGTCCAGACGACGTTCTTTCCGCTCTTCTTCGCGGTGATCAGCGCATGGTCGGCGACGTCGATCAACTCGTCTCCGGTCGTGTGATCACTCAACATTCCCACGCCGACGCTGACGGTAACGGGAGGATGTTGGTGGCTGAAGCTGCGTTCGATCCTCACACGAATGCGTTCGGCGACCTGCTGCGCGACGGTGATGGACGCACCCGGCATCACGATGACGAATTCTTCGCCACCGTACCTCGCGCTCACGTCGAAAATCCGCACACCGGCACGGAGAATATCGGCGACTTCGCGCAGCGTCCGGTCGCCTTCGAGGTGACCACGGATATCGTTCACGCGCTTGAAGTCGTCAATGTCGATCAAGAGCAGGGCGAGATCCTGGCGTTGCCGGCGGGCCCGTTCGACTTCCGCTTCGAGGCGGCTCTCGAAGTACCGTCGGTTGAACAACCCGGTGACCGAATCAACCGTCGCGAGTTCCGTCAATTGAAGGAGCTCGCCGCGCAGCAGCTCCCGGCTGAATGCGGTCGCCGCGCAGGCGGCCATCACCCGCGCCGCCGCAAAGTCGCGCGCATCGAACGGCCGATCATCCGCCTTGTCGGTCAAGGCCACCACGGCAAGGGGTTTGTCTCCGAACGAAACGGGCAGAACCATATAGGAATCGGAACGGTAGCGGAGCCGTCTTGCGGTATGAGATCTCGAATCGCAAACCAACGGCTTTCCGGATTCATAGACGCGACCGATCACGCCTTCGCCAGAGCGGATCCTCAAGTCCTCGACAATGGAAATCGGATACCCCAGCGTCGTGACGATCGCGAGTGCGTCGTCTGGTGGGTGGTAGATTGCCAAAGCACCGGTGCGAGCGCCGACTTGAGACGCCAGCGAGCGCAGAATCAGCGAGTTGAGACGCGCGCCGTCGGTTTCACGCGCAAGCCGACGAGCGAACGCATGCAATCTGCGCTGAAAGCGATCCGCGTATTCGGCCCGATCATGTTGTGCCACCTGGGCAAGGCTCCAGCCGACGTTCTCGATGAGTTCTTCGAATCCCGAACGACTAACCCACGCCTCCGACGTGCCCGGCAGCAGCAGCGCCCAGTCTCGATCCCCGAGCGTTCCGAGTCCGATCGCCGTCCAGGCGTGCCCCGCATCGTCTTCCAGCTGCCCAACCGGATCCTGAAGGGCCGGCGACGGGATTCTCGACAGAGCCTGCGTAGTCGGCGTGTCTGGAAACGCGTGCGCCTCAAACCGCCAACTCAATGGGTCACGAGACAGCAGAGCGAGCGGCACACTCAAAAGCTGAGCGAGATTCGCGCTCAGAAGTTCGGCTGCCGACGAAAGTGTTACTTGCGCCGCAATTTTCAGTGCGAGAGCTCGAACGGACTGCATGTCTCCGAGCGCCTCGTTGACTTGGGCATCCGCCGAAGTCATCCCTGTTCCCGTGGCATGGAAGAGCTAGGCAAAGCACGGCACATGCCACGAAATCCCGTGGCCCAGAGGCCGTAAGAACGGCTGATTCAGCCCAAACAGCCGGCAAACGTCTCATTACGCCGCATCGCGTGGCAGGATTGTGATCGAGAAGTCACCGACTCCGCAGAGTTTTTGCGCGCCTATCGTACCCATTTAAAAATGGATCGATTGGATTTGGCCTGATTTCGCCTGTTCTCCTCAGGCATACAGGGAATGCTGATTGCAAAATCGTCACAGGCCGTCAACGTTGTTGGCATAACAATCTGCGCTACGAGAGTGGGAGTCGTATGGACATTCGGTTCGTGTCGTCATTAACGTCTGAGGACGAAAAGTTGTTCGCCCCGGCTCTGCTCAAGGCAGTCGCCGCTATCCTGGACCAATTGCCAATCGCCTACACGGTGCGCATTGAGACGACGGGGGCCGACGTGTTTCAGCATGCCCATGCAGCGCCGGTCGAGGATGGGAACAAGCCGGACATGTTCGACAGTTCTGGCACAAATGGGAACGGTCGCAGTCTTCATCATTATTTGGGTCGCGTCGCGCACTCGTAAAAACTTGCCCTCTTTCGGAGGCGTCGTCGCCCGAGCGAAAGTCGGCGCCTCCGAGTAACTTCGTTCCGCCGAAGACATTATTGCGAGGTCGGCCAGACAAAAGTCAGCAGAACTCCAGATTTCTTCCTTCCGAATCTTCAGTGGCCCGTAGGTCACAATTTGTAAGCGTCTGATTCTCCACACGTTACCGCATAGACTCGATGACCGGTTCATCGGACGGTTTCTTGCTCCTCACCGCGTGGCAAATCCATGCGGACTACAAATCCAATTTCCGTCTTTTCCAGTGCGTTCAAGGGGTTGCTGGGAACCCTCGTTGTTGCGCTGCTGACCTGCGGTTGCTTTGGTGATCCGCACACCAAGGTCCTCAAGTACGCACAGAGCGGGGATTCCTATGCGGCGGCGGGCAAGCTCTCTGAAGCAGTCATAGAGTATCGCAACGCCATTCAGCTCGATCCACGCGCAGCCGCCGTCAGAGTGAAACTGGCGGAGATCTACGTGCAGCAAGGCGACGCCGCCAAGGCGCTCGATGAGTATGTGCGCGCCGCCGACGTGCTGCCGGACGTAAGCGTTCAACTCAAAGCGGGAGCCATGCTGCTGATGGCTC
>JBPYFA010000479.1:0-8302 GCA_051986585.1 Vicinamibacterales bacterium
GCCATGGCGGTTCAGCAGCGCCACGCTCGCGAGCTGCTGAACGTGCCGGGCGCTGTCGGGCACGCCGTGGGAGTGGGCAACGGCGGCGTGATCGAGATTCTGGTCCAGGAGTTGACCCCGGGAGCGCAGGCGGCGGCTCCGCGTCAGCTCGAAGGAGTTCCTGTCGTTCTGGTAGAAGTCGGCGAAATCCGCGGCATGCCGTTCTGCAGCAAGCAGGCGGCGCAGCGGAAACGATAATCGAGACAGTCGATCGCACGCAGAGATCGCTGAGAGCGCAGAGAAACGCAGTCGTTTGCGTTCTCCGCGCTCCCTGGCCGAGGCTCGCGGGCTGACCCACTTCCGCCTAAAGGCGGAAGCCACACGAGCGACGGTAAAGGCGAAAGCCACACGAGCGACGGTAAAGACGGAAGCCGAATCGCCTCAACAGAGCCATCTTGTGGCTTCCGACTTCAGTCGGAAGCTGTGCCGCTGCAACTGCACGAAATCTCGGCGAGAGACGAGCATCGCGATTTTCAGTCAGCGCAGAACGATCGGCGTCGATTCGACCGGCGGATCACAAGGCGGCCGGCCTCCCGGATCTTCCTCGTAGAGAATGAACGACTGTTCGGGCGGCGGCGGGGTCGTTAGATCGTACAGCGCCGTGCGCGCAGGATCATAGACGAAGACTGGACGATTCAGCGCGGCGAGTGTTACCTGCCCGGCGAACCGGCGCAGGCATTGCTCGCGGTGATTCGGATCCAGAACTGCATAGACGTGGACGCCGCGCGAGCGCAGCCATGCGACCGCACGGTCCAGCCAGTCCCCATCCAGATAATCGTAGCGGAGCGTCGTCCGGCCGGAGTAGTAGCGGATCGTTCCGGACCGTTCCCACACGAGCACCACGCTGTTGTCGACCGTATGCTTGCGCACGAGTTGACCGAGTGGTGCTTCAGGAGACGCGGCCTGCCGATTGAACACCCCGCCCCGAACTGCGGTCGAGAACGTCCATACGCCAAGCGACAGGACGAAGAGCGCGAGCGCCGGTTGGACGACGACGCGCGGGAGTCGGGCAAGGGACGCATCGCGCGCAGCAAGCAGCACGGCCGCGACGCCGGCCATGATTAGCGGCCATGACGGCAGCAGGAATCGAATAAAACCCCACGAGTCGTAGACCTCGTAAGCCAGGTACTGGCCCCAGAGCAAGGCCACGAAGGTCGCGAAGATCGGGACGATCCGAAGGTCGGCTGCAGCCGCCCACAGCCGTCGGGTGGGCATCAACAGGGCAACGAGGCCCACGAGGGCGATCGGAGTCTCGGCAAAAATGAACCATGTGAAGTAACGGCGGAGATTTGGACCGACGTGGGCCCAGGCGTACAGGTCGTGGAGCGCCCCGTATCCTGAAGACAACGGGGAGCCGTACAAACGGTCGTTCAGAAACGCGACCAGGAGAATCGCCGGCAAGACGCCCAGTCCGAAAAGTGCAGCGGAGAGGAGCCGCGAATCGCCGTCGTTGCGGCGGCGGATCATGTACCAGATGCCGAACGGAACGCTCAACGGCACGAGGTTCGGCCGGATCAGGATCGCGACTCCTGCCGCGAGCCCAACCAGCGCCGGAGAGAGTCGCCCGCCGATCCGCGCGAGCAGTAGATAGATGCTGATGGCCCACACAGCCATGACCGGCACGTCGGTCAACGGTTCGACCGCCATACCGATGACGATCGGACTGGCAGCAACCAGCCACGCGGCGATCACGCCGCCCCAGGGCGATATCAGATGCTTGCCGATGCCGAAGGTCACGAGAACACCAAGGCCGGTCAACACCGGGACGACCGCGAAGAGCGCGCATTGGCCACCAAGAAGTTTCGCGCCCGCGAACAAGATCGGCAGGCCGGGGGAATAGGTCGGTACGATTGCCCACTGGCCGGGAGGGTCTGCCGGGCGATAGCCGAGCGGCGAGAACGACCATTCAGCATTGGGCCAGGGAACTTGCGCAACCCACGGCTGTCTGATGACGAGATGACCGGCAAGCCACAGATCGGCCTGGCTGACGTATCCGTACGCGTCGGCGCCGCCGGCGATCCGCGTACTCCCCGCTGCGGCGGTGATCGCGATTGCGAACGCAACCGCAGCGGCGACAAGTCCGGGGCGCGTGACCAGCGCATCGACGAGTGATGACCCAGTCCTGACAAGAGCACGGGTGAGTCGCGCCGAGCGGTCGCCCAACCGTCGTACCGTCGCCCGTTGCATCCTGCCACCGGCAACGAAGTAGACAGCGAGCGCGATACAGGCAATCACGATGGGGCGATCAGGGTCGTGCGACCTGATCGCCACGCCGAACGGCCGGAATCTGAAACCTCCGAAGACTGCCAACGCCGCGGCCCATGCCAAAGCGGCGCAGCCGATCCCGAGCAAGATGGCGCGGATCGCCTTCATGAACGACGGCTCACCAGCATCACAACTACGTCTCCCCCGTGAGCCGAGTCGCCACGTCGTCGGCCAACACGCTCGTCAATCTCGCACACCTCGATCCGTACCTCCGGAACGCTGTCTCTGGCAACATCGCCACTGTGGGGCAGACGTGCCGACTTGCAGCCGGCGTCGCTTCACGATCTCAGTGACGTTTCTGTGGCAATTGTTCGTCGGCTGTCATCGACTGTTCACACTCCCGTCACCTCTCGTCTTCTCTCGATGACAGGCGACCGCCGCAGGTGACATCAACTCGTCGCAGAACGCGTTGAATATCGCCGGCGCGACGTAGACATTCTGCTGAATGCCGCGACTTTGGCGCAATTGCAGACAGGTCGAGAACGGCGGCGCAGAACGTCTCTTCGAGCATCTCGCTTGCATCACGGCGAGCCCATGTTCTCCAGTCTTAACCGAGGGGCTTCGCCCCTCGGACTCCCCGACACTCGCCCTCGCGCGCCGCTTTCGTCGGCGCGCTCCGGTCGCGTGGCTCGCTCGCAATGCTCGCTCGCGTCATCGATGGATCAACACGTTTTTAGAGGCAGCCCTCGGAGGTTTGCCCTGGCAATCATTCCGCTCGCTGTTCTCCTTGTCGTACTCGGGACGCGACCGGCATTCGCGCAATGTCAGGTTGCGGGCGAACTTCATGCGGCCGACGGCTCGCCGATCGCCGGAGCGACGGTGCGAGTGGAAAGTTCCAGTCTGCGCGCGCCGGTCACAGGGATTACGGACGCGTCAGGTCACTACGACGTCAAGGACGTCAAGGCAGGCATCTGGGCGGAGATTACGGCCACCAACCAGAACGGTCGCATCCTGGCGCGCACGTTCGCGCTGGTGACGGATTCGATCGAAATCGTCAATCTCCGGGCACTGCCGGAGTCGTCGGTTGCCCAGAGCGCGCAGGATCTCAACCCGCTCGGCGGACCGTCAGCCGACCTGCGAGGTATCGTCTCCGCGCCTGATGGCTCTCCCGTCGCCGGGGCGAGAGTTTCCATAGCCGACACCCAACTCGCCACAACCACCGATTCGGCCGGCCGCTATGCCTTCCCGGGGTTGCGGCCCGGAATCGGTGTCGAACTCGATGCTGCCGCAACGGGATTCGGCGGTGGCCATGCCACGGCCGTCGTACCCGACAACGGGCACCGCGACATCAACATCGCGCTGGACGACACGTCCACCACCGAGACCGGCAGCACGAACCTGCCGACGTTTGCCACGACGTCCGACGGGACGATCCGGCTGCGGCGTCGTGACTTGACCCTTCTTCCAACCGTGGAGCGACAGGATCTGTTTCGTGCGCTGCAATTCCTTCCAGCGGCGTCGGCAGCCCAGGAGGCGTCGTCCGAGCTGTTCGTACGCGGCGGTACGTCGGATCAGACGGGCGTCACTCTCGATGGTTTCAACGTGTATCCCCTTCCTCACGCCTGGGGTGTGTTCAGCGCCATGAATATGGATGCGGTCGAAGAGGGAGATTTCACGCCGGTGAGCATCGACGCCGCGCAAGGCGGACACCTCGCCGGGAATTTGCGGCTGACGGGCGCAACCGCTTCGGGGACCAAGCCGGATGCGGTGCTCGATCTAAGCATGCTGGGACTTTCGACCAAGATCTCTACCCCACTCGGCCGCCGTGCCTCGCTCCTTCTCGCCGGCCGCTGGTCGCCACCGTCCGGGTTGTATGGCGATCTCCTGGACTATTTCTACGACACCAACACAAAGACGGCCCGCACGCAGCCACCAGGATTCACGGGCGGTCTGTTCCCAACCCCGCCCGCGGATCCGTCTTTTTACGATCTGAACGGCAAGTTCCAATTCGAGCCGTCGACGCGCGATCGTGCCTCGTTGACGTTGTACAGCTCGCGCGACATCACGAACCGATCGCACGACGTCTCGCTGTCGTCAGGGAACGGCATCAGCGTGCCGAACCCGCTGTCACTGCCGACTGACGCCGTCGCCCAGATGAGCAACCTGGCGACGTGGAGGGGGCGCGGTGGGTCAGCGGTGTGGGACCACCAATGGTCGCCGACAGTCGGAACCGTCGTGACGGTGGCTCGATCGGAATTCTCGCGCGATGCAGACACGGCGTCGGTCGTCAGCAGCCCGTCGAACTCCGGCGACTATTCCTTTGCCGAGGGACGAGGAGGCAGTCAGGCGATCGCTGAACAGAACAGTATCCGTGACACGACGATCCGGGTCGACAACTCGATCGCATTCGGGTTCGCGCACGCCGTGTCGGTCGGCGCTGAGATCGTGTCGCTGGACGCCGCGTACGATGCGTCGACCGAAGTAGTTCAGCACGTCGTCGGCTCGAGCGTGTTCGCCTCTTCGCTGTCGGACTTGCTCAGTCGCAACAACGACGCACGCACGACCACCATCTTCGCGCAGGATACCTGGCGTCCGATCGGACGCGTGATCGTCACACCTGGTGTACGCGTCACCGGCTACGATCTCACGAACAAAACGTACCTCGATCCCCGAGTCAGCGCGACCTACTTTGTACTGCCTCAGGTTCGAGTGACAGGCGGATTCTCCGTCGATCACCAGTTCGCCAACCGGATCGTGCGCGAGGATCCCGCTCGCGGCGACGGAGTGTTCTGGGCCCTTTCAGATGGCGACGCGATTGCCGTGCCGCGGGCGCTGCAGGGGTTCGCCGGAGCGATCGTCGAGATCCCCAACGTGCTCTGGTCCGTTCAGGGCTACTACAAGTCGCTCGACAACCTGACCCTGTTCTCGCCGGTGCCCGCGCTCTTGCCGGGCATGGGCGCTGATGCGGCAGCCGTGTTGTTCCACAACGGTTCCGGACGTGCGCTCGGGGTCGAGACGGTGTTGCAGCACACACTCGATCGCAACACGCTCTGGGCCAGTCTCACGCTCAGCCGAACCGAGTACACGTATCCGACGCTTCAAAGCGGAACCTATCCGGCGTCGTTCGATCGTCCGGCCGAGTTCAAGGTCTCCGACACGATGCGTCTTGGGCACGCCTGGTCGCTGAGCGGAGTGTTCGTTGCAGCAGGCGGCCGGCCGGTCACGCCCGCGACCGGCGCCGAGGCGTTGTGGTTTCCTTCGGGCGAGTCGTTGTATCGGGTGGCGTTCGGGGACATTAACTCGAGCCGGCTGCCCGCATACAGCCGCCTCGACGCATCTGGACAACGCGACTTCAACCTCGGCCCGATGAAAGCCACGATCGGGGCCACGCTGTTCAATGCTTACAACCGAAAGAACATCGCCTATACCGAGTATCAAGTGGCGAACGCCGCGGTGGTGTCGAACGACATCCTGCTCATGCGTCGGGCGGTCAACGTCTTCGTGCGGTTCGCGTTTTAGCCGGTTTTCCGGTCGCGCTATTCAATCAGAGAGGAAGTTTCATGGTTCATGTAACGACGCGGCGCCTCGTGATGTTGCTGGCCGCTGCGGCACTCCCGCTGTGCACTGCGTGCGGCTCGAGCAGCGGCAGCTCCCCGGTGACGCCGAGCCCGGTGACGACGACCGAAGATTTCACATCCACCCTCGACCAGTTGGGTTCGATTACGCACGCGTTCTCGGTGGCCGCAGCCGGGACCGTGCAAGTCAAGCTCACCGACGTCGAACCGCTCGCGACCATGGGACTCGGCGTGGCCGTGACGACCGGCGGAACGGCCTGCGGCAGCGACATCGCTCAGAACAATAACGCCAAGTCCGGCACGACGGCGCTCAGCGGGACTGCTGCGGTGGGTGGCTACTGCATTCGTGTGTTCGACGCGGGCAACATTCCGGTAGGCACGACGGTCACTTACACGGTTGAGGTGACGCATCCTTAGGGGTTCATGGGCTGCTTGTCGGTTTTCAGTTTTCGGTTTTTGGTTGTTGGTTTTGGTTCTTGGTTTTCAGTTCTTAGTTCGTTTCAGTTTTAGGTTTGCAGTTTTTGGTTGTCGGGTAACGGCATCGTCATCGAACAGCGCGGGCGCCGCCGCGATTGGCTGGTTGATTGCGCGCGATCGTCGGTCACGCGCCAGGTGTGCAGGACTCGACTGACGAAACGAAGCGGTCCCGAGTACGAAGACCAACCAGCGGCAAATCTATCGTCGAATTCCGCTCCTGACGAAAAGTATGTGAACGCCTGCGAGGCTGCCTTGCCAGCCGCGCACATACCGCACAGGTGACTTTTCCAGGAGATTCTCGATGCGCCCCGTCGCCGTTCCTGCATCGATGGCATTGGTGTGCCTGCTCAGCGCCGCGACAGTCCACGCTCAATCAACGCAATCCTCCGCGACACCCGCGGTTCCGAGGGTGATGCATGTCGCTGGCGTATTTCAGCCAGCAGACGGCGAAGCGGTCCGTTCGGTCGAGACGGTTACCGTTGCGATCTATGAGCAAGAAAAAGGAGGAACACCGCTCTGGGAGGAGACGCAGCAGGTCGTCGTCGACTCCAACGGCCGGTACGCCATTCTGCTTGGCGCGGCTCGGCCCGATGGACTGCCGCTCGATCTATTCGCAAGCGGTGAGGCACGGTGGCTGGGACGGCGCTTCGAGCGCGGAGGCGAACGCGAGCAGCCACGCGTGCTGCTGGCGAGCGTCCCGTACGCGTTGAAAGCGTCGGACACCGACACGCTGCGGGGACGTCCCGCGTCGGACTACCAGTTGGCGGGAAGTGTGGTGGGCGGCGCAGCGACCAGCAGTGCACAGAGTTTGATTGCCGGTCCTTTGGATATCCTTCCGGGCGCCGTGAACAACGTTCCAAAGTACGTCAGCACGACCGATCTCAGCCTCTCCTCGATCTTCGACATCGGCGGCCTGGTGGGCGTCGGGACAGCCTCGCCGGCGGATACGATGCATCTGAAGTTTACGAACACGACGGGTACGATGACTGGCTTGACCGTCCAGAACATGGGAAACACCGCCTCGTCGTATTCCGGGATGCTCTTCTACGATCAGAACGGCGCGCTCGCGCAGTTTCAGGGCTTTAACAACTCGACGCACGAGTACCGGATCAACAACATCGCGCCGAGCGGCTCGATCAACTTCATGATCGGCAGCACGTCGCGATTGTTCGTCAACTCGAACGGGCGGGTCGGCATCGGCACCGCCACGCCGGATAGCACGCTGCGCGTCGCCGGCAACACCTCCGAGAACGCATTGTATGTAACATCACCCGGCGGCGGTCGTCACGGCATCCGAGTGGACGATGCAGCTGGATCCGCAGCGCTAGTCACCCTCAACAATCCCAACTTCCTCGATGTCTTTGCCAACGCCGCGATGATTGCCTATGGCGGCGGTGCCGCGACCGGCATCATCACAGAGAGCGAAACCGGAGACGGCGTCGTTGGATCGTCGACATCGGGTCTCGCTGGTCACTTCTTCGGTAACGTCCTGATCACCGGAACGCTGGCCAAGGGAGGCGGCTCGTTCAAGATCGATCATCCGCTGGATCCGGCCAACAAGTACTTATCGCACTCGTGCGGCGAGAGCCCGGACATGATGAACATCTACAACGGCAACGTGACGCTCGACGCCAGCGGCGAAGCCGTCGTGATGCTGCCAGCCTGGTTTGAAGCGCTGAACCGCGATTTCCGTTATCAGCTCACGGCGCTCGGCGCCCCGGCTCCCAATCTGTACATCGCGGAAGAGATCGCCAACGGACGGTTCAAGATCGGCGGCGGTAGCGGAGGCTGCCGAGTCTCCTGGCAGGTCACCGGCGTCCGTCACGATGCCTTCGCCGACGCTCATCGCATCGCTATTGAAGAGGACAAGCCGGCGACTGAGCGCGGTCACTATCTCTATCCGGAGCTGTACGGACAGTCTCCCGACACCAGAATCGGACCAGGCACAACGGTGAAGAAGAAGGATCAGTAGAACGGGAACCGATGACCGTGCGGGTCAGCGCCCC
>JBPYFA010000480.1:0-10919 GCA_051986585.1 Vicinamibacterales bacterium
GCGACGCCGCGGGTCACGGTCGAGACGATTGGAAAGTCGGATGAGGATCGCGAGCTTGTCGTCGTCTGGGTTTCGTCGGACGAGAACATGCGGAACCTGCAGCACAATCGCGACAACCTCGCGAAGCTCGCCGACCCGCGATCGTTGTCGGCCGATCAGGTGAAGGAGCTGATTGCCACCACCAAGCCGCACTATCACTTGATGGGCGGACTGCACAGCGGCGAAACCGGCCCTTCGGAAATGCTCATGGAGCTCGTGTATCGGTTGGCGACGGAGACGTCGCCGCTGATCAAACAGATTCGTGACAACGTCATCGTGTCGGTGACGCCGGTGGCTGATGCCGACGGACGCGATCGGAATGTGGATTGGTTCTATCGCGGGCTCGACACATCTGCCCAGCAAACAGGAGCCAGTGCCGAACAGACCGGAGCGAATGGTCAGCAGCCAGGAAGGACTAATCAGCAGCCAGGAGCGAACAACCAGCCGCCGACGGCAGCGAGCAATCAACCGTCAGCAGCGGCGGCTGTTCCAGCGGCTGCCGGTGGGAGCAGCGGCGGTCTTCCGTATTGGGGAAAGTACGTCTATCACGACAACAATCGCGACATCAATCTCTCGCAACTGTCGATGCGCGCGCTTGCCGATTGGTACTTCACCGCGCATCCGCCGATCATGCACGACCTGCACGAAGCGCAGGCGCTCATGTACACCTATAGCGGAGGGGCGCCGCAGAATCCCAATCTGGATCCCATTCTCTTCGCCGAACTCCCGTGGTTCTCGAACTTCGAGCTGGCGCAGATGACGAAGTGGGGCATGCCCGGCGTCTATACCCACGCGTTCATGGACGGCTGGTCGCCAGGCTACCTGGGCTCCATTGCGTACAACCACAACGGCATGATGCGCATGTACGAAACCCAGTCCGGAGGTGAAGCGAGCGCTGCTGGACGAGGGGGGCGGGGTGGTCGTGGCACGGCCGGCGCAACCGCCGACGGAGCTCGTGGGCGCGGCGGTGATGGACAGGGCGGCGGAGACCCGGCGAATGTCGATGCGCTTGCCGGACGTGGGCGTGCGACAAGTGCGCCGACCGGTCGAGGCGGCGGCCAGCCACGCGAGTGGTATCGCGGGCTGCCTGTGCCCCCGGGTGCGGTCGCCAATTTCTCCCGGCGCAACAACACCAACTACATGGAAACGGGCGTCTTGAGCGCGTTGCAGCTCACCGCGTCATTTCCAAACCTTGTGCTCGAAAACTTCTATCAGAAGACGAAGAACTCGATCGAATCGGGCAAGAAAGATCCGCCGTACGGCTTTGTGATTCCGGTGCAACGAGACATGACGAGAGCCGCAGACCTCGTCAACATCCTTCGCGTTCAGCGGATCGAAGTCGGACAGGCCACGGGGGAAATCAAGGTCGCCGACGGCACGTTCCCGGCCGGCTCGTACGTGATCAAGCGTGACCAGCCGTACGGGCGTCTGGCGAAGAACCTTCTCGAGAAACAGAGTTATCCCGATCCCGAACTGCGCACCTACGACGACAGTGGTTGGACCATGGGGCTGGCGATGCTCGTCGACGTGAAGGAGATCAAGGACAAATCGATTCTCGATGTGCGGACGACGCCGGTCGAAACGGTGGCGACCAAAGGGAAGACCATCGCCCAGGCATCTGCCGCGATCGCCGTCGCCAATTTCGGGTCGAACAACATGATCGCGTTGCGCTACAGGCTGCGGAGCGCGAGCGTCAAGATTGCGGAGAGGCCGTTTTCGTCCGACGGCATCGAGTTTCCTGCCGGCTCGTTCGTGATCGTGCCGCCGAGCGATCTGGCGGCGGCGAAAACTGCGATCGAGCAGTTGGGATTGACCGCCGGCGCACTTGGATCGGTGCCGGGCGTGCCGCTGCACGACGCCGACGTACCACGGATCGCGATGTATTCGTCGTGGTCGGGCAACGATACGCAGGAGATCGGATGGGTGCGCTTCACGTTCGATAAGTTCGGCATCCCGTATGACCTGATTTACAAAGAGCGGCTCAGGAAAGGAAACCTGCGCGCCGAGTACGACGTGTTGCTGCTGCCCAATCAGAACGCCTCACGACAGGCCGTCTTTCAGGCGCCTGCGGCCAAACCCGTCCCCTATCAACACGACGCCAAGTACAAGTTTCTCGGCATGTACGGCGAATCCCCCGACATCACCGGCGGCATGGGGGGCGAAGGCGTCGACGCGGTGGCGAAATTCCTCGATGCGGGAGGGACGCTGATCGCGATGGGCAACGCCGTCCGGTTTGCCACCGAGCTCGGTCTGGCGCGCACGGTCGATTCATCCGCGACTACGTCTCGCGACTTCTACGCCCCTCGTCCTCTGGTGAATGCGGAAGTGATCCGGCCCGATCACCCGGTGTTCTACGGGTATGCCGATCGGCTCCTTCCGATCAAGTATCAGAACGGTCCGCTGCTGACGGTCGGGGCAGCCGATCAAAGCGCCGTCCTGGCGCGGTATATCGGCGGCGACGCGTCGGTGCTCAGCGGGTTGATGAAAGGCGCCGACGAGATCCGCCAACGCCCGATGGTGGTCGACGTTCCAGGCGGTTACAGCGGGAAAGGGCGAGTGATTCTGTTTGCGAACAACCCGATCTACCGATGGCAGAACCACGGCGAGTTCAACATGGTGTTCAACGCGCTGCTCAATTGGAACGACCTGGGGAGTCATCCGCCAGCCGCCGGTGGAATCAGCGGGGTGGCGAGTCGGTGAAAGTGCTGATAGTCGACGCTGACGGCTGATTGAAGGGCGCAGAACGGCCCAGCATGTCACCCATGCGCATCGTGCATAACTAGTACAGAAGTGGAACGCATGGATGGCATCTGTAGATTCCGTTTTGAGATGGGGGCGGAGTAGCGGATAACACCTCTGTGAAGATGCCAGGGTTGCCGCCAGCTCAGGGACTGTACGATCCCGCGCACGAGCACGATTCGTGTGGCGTCGGGTTCGTCGTTCACGTCAAAGGTGAGCGTTCGCACGCGATTGTTCAGCAGGCCTTGAAGGTGCTGATCAATCTGCTGCATCGCGGCGCGTGCGGCTGCGAAGCGAACACGGGCGACGGTGCCGGGATTCTTATCCAGATGCCGGATCGGTTCTTCCGGCGCGAAACGGCGCGGCTCGGTTTTGCCCTGCCGCCGCAACGGCATTACGGGGCGGGGTTCGTGTTTCTGCCGCGTGATCCCGAACTCCGCCGGCGAGTGGAGGAACGATTCGAAGCGATCGTTGCCGAAGAAGGGCAGCGGGTCCTGGGCTGGCGCGACGTGCCGACCGACGACTCATCGCTTGGTCCGAGCGCGGTTGCGGTCGAGCCCTGCTTCCGCCAGCTATTCATCGGTCGCGGCGCGGGCTTCGATACGGCAACTGACAGCCCTGAGGAGGACCAGCGATTCGAACGGAAGCTGTATGTGATCCGCAAGCGCGTCGAGCATGCGGTCGACGCCATGGGCCTCCCCGATCGCAGCTCGTTCTACGTCCCGAGCCTCTCGTCGAACACCATCATCTACAAGGGAATGCTGACGGCGAATCAGATCGCGCCGATGTTCCCCGATCTTGCCGATCCTGACGTCGAATCGGCGCTCGCTCTGGTGCACCAGCGCTTCAGCACCAACACCTTCCCGTCCTGGCCGCTGGCGCATCCGTATCGGTTCGTCGCCCACAACGGCGAGATCAACACTCTTCGCGGCAACATCAACTGGATGAAGGCACGCGAGGCGTTGCTCGAATCCGACGTGTTGGCCGAGGACCTGAAAAAGATCCTGCCGATCATTCGCGAAGGGGGCAGCGACACCGCCACGTTCGACAACGTCCTCGAGTTCCTCGTCATGGCCGGGCGGTCGCTCCCGCACGCCGTGCTGATGATGATTCCCGAGCCCTGGCAGAACCACGAGGGCATGACCGAAGAGCTCCGCGCGTTCTACGAATACCACTCATCGCTGATGGAGCCCTGGGACGGTCCGGCCTCGATTGCGTTCACCGATGGAACGGTCATCGGCGCGGTGCTGGATCGCAATGGGCTGCGGCCGTCGCGCTATTGGGTGACCAAGGACGATCTCGTCATCATGGCGTCCGAGGTCGGCGTGCTCGACATTCCGGCCGAGAACATCCTCGTCAAGGAACGGCTGCACCCCGGTCGCATTTTCCTGGTCGACACCGCCAAGGGGCGGATCATCGCTGACGAAGAGATCAAGTCCGAGCTGGCGCTGGCGCACCCGTACGAAGAGTGGCTGCGCAACAACCTGATCGCGATCGAGGATGTCCCGGCGGCGCCGTATCTCCCACCGCCCGATCACGACACCGTCGTCCGTCGTCAGCGCGCGTTTGGCTACACCCAGGAAGACCTGCGGATCGTGCTCGGTCCGATGGCGTCGGGTGCTGAAGAGCCGATCGGATCGATGGGCACCGATACACCACTCGCCGTGCTGTCGGAACGTCCGCGGCTGCTGTACGACTATTTCAAGCAGTTGTTCGCCCAGGTCACCAACCCGCCGCTCGACGCGATCCGCGAAGAGCTCGTGACCTCCATGGCATCGACCATCGGGCCGGAGCGCAACCTGCTGAAACCCGAACCCGAGTCGTGCCGCCAAATCGGCATTCCCGATCCGGTGATCGACAACGATCAGATGGCGAAGATCCGCCACATCCAGATCGCTGGCTTCCGATCGGTGACGCTGCAGATGCTCTACCGTCCCGAGGAGGGCGGAAAAGGACTCGCCGCTGCCCTGGAGCAGCTCTGTGTGCAAGCGAGCGCGGCCGTCAAGGCCGGCAACAATATTCTCATCCTCTCCGATCGCGGGGTCAGCCGGGAGCTGGCGCCAATCCCGAGCCTGCTGGCCACGGCCGGCGTGCACCACCATCTCGTCCGCGAGGGTGCACGAACCCGCTGTGCGCTGGTGCTCGAGTCGGGCGACGCACGTGAGGTGCACCATGTCGCGCTGCTGATTGGCTACGGCGCCGGCGCCGTCAATCCATACCTTGCGTTCGAGAGTCTCGACGACCTGATTCGCCAGAACGCGCTCCAGGACATCACTCACGCGCGCGCGGTGTCGCGTTACATCAAGGGATTGAACAAGGGCATCCTGAAGGTGATGTCGAAGATGGGGATTTCAACGCTGCAGAGCTACTGTGGCGCCCAGATCTTCGAAGCCATTGGTCTCGATCAAGCGTTCGTCGATCGATACTTCACGTGGACGGCGTCGCGGGTCGGCGGCGTTGGCATCGACGTCATTGCCGAGGAAGTCCGCCAGCGGCACGAACGCGCGTTTCCGTCGCGGTCCGGCGCGACGGCGGATCTGGACAGCGGCGGCGAATACCAGTGGCGGCGGGATGGCGAATACCATCTGTTCAATCCCGAAACGGTATTCAAGCTGCAGCACGCCACACGCTCGGGGCAGTACAGCGTCTACCGGGAGTACACGACGCTCGTCAACGATCAGAGCCGCAAGCTTGGCACGCTGCGGGGCCTCCTCGATTTCAAGGGCGGCACGGCGGTTCCGATCGAAGAAGTCGAGCCGGTTGAATCGATCGTGAAGCGGTTCTCGACCGGCGCAATGTCCTACGGGTCGATCAGCCAGGAAGCGCACGAGACGCTGGCGATCGCGATGAACCGGCTCGGCGGCAAGTCGAACACCGGCGAAGGTGGCGAAGATGCGGCCCGGTACCGTCGCGATGCAAATGGCGTCTCGCGGCGCAGCGCGATCAAGCAGGTGGCCTCCGCCCGTTTCGGTGTCACGAGCGAATACCTGGTCAATGCCGACGACCTGCAAATCAAAATGGCGCAGGGGGCAAAGCCGGGTGAGGGCGGACAGCTGCCCGGCCACAAGGTGTATCCGTGGATCGCGAAGGTCCGCCACTCGACACCCGGTGTGACGCTGCTGTCGCCGCCGCCGCATCACGACATCTACTCGATCGAGGATCTCGCGCAGCTGATCTTCGATCTGAAGAACTCGAATCCGGTCGCGCGCATCCACGTCAAGCTGGTTGCCGAGGTTGGCGTCGGCACGATTGCCGCGGGCGTCGCAAAAGCCCACGCCGACGTAGTGTTGATTTCTGGCCATGACGGCGGCACTGGCGCTTCGCCGCTGACCGCGATCAAACACAGCGGTATTCCCTGGGAGCTCGGCCTCGCAGAAACGCAGCAGGTGCTGATGCTGAACAACCTGCGCGACCGGATCGTGGTGCAGGTCGACGGGCAATTGAAAACCGGCCGCGATGTCGTCATCGCGGCACTGCTTGGCGCCGAGGAGTTCGGGTTCGCGACCGCGCCGCTCGTCGTTTCCGGTTGCATCATGATGCGCGTCTGCCACCTCAATACCTGCCCGGTCGGCGTGGCGACGCAGGATCCCGAGTTGCGCAAGAAATTTACCGGCAAGCCGGAGTTCATCGAGAACTTCTTCCGCTTCCTCGCCGAAGAAGTGCGTGAGCTGATGGCGGAGCTCGGGTTCCGCACCATCGATGAAATGGTCGGCCGCGTCGACCGGCTCGATATGAAGCCCGCGGTCGATCATTGGAAAGCGTCCGGGGTCGATTTGTCGAACGTGCTTCGCGAGCCTGCGGTCTCGCCCGATGCCGTGCGGCATCAGACTCGACCCCAGGATCACGGCCTCGACGAGATCCTCGATCGCGAGATCATTGCCGCGGCGTGGCCGGCGATTGAGGGCAAGCGCTCGGTGAACTTGTCGTTCCCGATTCGCAACGCCAATCGGGCGACGGGGACGATGCTGGGATACGAGATCACGCGGCGGCATGGCGGCGCCGGCCTGCCCGACGACACGATTACGTTGCAGTTCACCGGATCGGCTGGGCAAAGTTTCGGCGCGTTCGTCCCGCGCGGCGTGACGCTGCGCCTCGAAGGCGACGCGAACGATTACTGGGGCAAAGGGCTCTCTGGCGGTCGTTTGCTCGTGTACCCATCGCGAGGCGCAACCTTCGCCGCCGAAGAGAACGTGATCATCGGCAACGTGGCGCTCTATGGCGCGACCAGCGGCGAAGCGTTCGTCCGCGGCGTCGCGGGTGAGCGGTTCGCCGTCCGCAACAGCGGCGCCCACGCCGTCGTCGAAGGCGTTGGCGATCACGGATGCGAGTACATGACCGGCGGGCGAGTGGTCGTCCTCGGACGCACTGGCCGGAACTTCGCCGCCGGCATGAGCGGTGGCATCGCCTATGTCGTCGATGACGACGGCTTGTTTGCCAGGCGATGCAATCGCGGCATGGTCGAACTGGAGTCGCTGGAGGAGGACGAAGACATCGACTTCATCCGGACGATGATCACGCGGCACGCGGAGATCACCGGCAGCGCGCGAGCCGCGTATCTGCTGTCAGTCTGGAGCTCGACCGCGGCGCGCATCATCAAGGTGATTCCACGCGACTACAAGCGGATCATCACCGCCGAGGCCCGGGCTCGCTCGGAGAATCGGGAACCCGCGTTCACTGAACTGGTGGCGGTGGCTCGTGGGTAAGCCGACCGGCTTCATCGAAGTTCGCCGCAGCAAACCACATTCGCGTCCGATTGAGGAGCGGATTCGCGACTGGCACGACGTGTACTTGCCCGTGTCGGAAGCAGACACGCGCCAGCAGGGTGCGCGCTGCATGGATTGCGGCATCCCGTTCTGCCATCAGGGGTGCCCGCTTGGCAACCTGATTCCTGAGTGGAACGATCTCGTCTACCGGAATCGGTGGCAGACCGCGATCGATCGCCTGCACGCGACCAATAATTTCCCCGAGTTCACGGGCCACTTGTGTCCAGCACCGTGCGAGGGTTCGTGCGTGCTCGGCATCAATGACGACCCGGTGACGATCAAGAGCATCGAGTTGTCGATCATCGAGCGCGCATTCCAGGAGAACTGGATTCGGCCGCATCCGCCGGCGTCGCGAACCGGACGGTCGGTGGCGATCATTGGATCGGGTCCCGCAGGACTCGCGGCGGCCGACCAGCTCAATCGCGCCGGACATCTGGTGACGGTGTTCGAGCGCGCGGATCGCATCGGCGGGCTGCTGCGGTATGGGATTCCGGAGTTCAAGCTCGAGAAACGGCTCCTCGATCGCCGTCTCGCGGTGATGGCGGCCGAAGGCGTGGTGTTCCGTCCAGGACTGAACATCGGTGTCGACGTGCCGGTCGCCGCGCTGCAGCGCGACTTCGACGCGATCGTCCTATGCGGCGGCGCCACCGCGGCACGAGATCTTCCAATTCCAGGCCGTCACCTTGGCGGCATCCACTTCGCGGTCGACTACCTGACACAACAGAACCGGTTGTGCGAAGGAGACTCGGTGCCCGACGGCGAACGGATCACGGCCGAAGGGAAGCACGTGGTGATCATCGGCGGTGGCGACACCGGCGCCGATTGCCTGGGAACTGCTCACCGCCAAGGCGCCGCGTCTGTTGCCCAGTTTGAGCTGCTGCCACGTCCTCCCGAGACGCGGGCCGCCGACAATCCTTGGCCGCTTTGGCCGGCAATTTTCCGGACGTCGGCCGCGCACGAAGAAGGCGGTGAGCGCGTCTACTCCGTCTCGACCGAACGTTTTGTCGATAACGGACGGGGACAAGTGGAATCGCTGCAAGCGGTTCGAGGCGAGCTTGTACGCGAGGGTGGGCGGATGCGCTTCGTCACGCAGCCGGGAAGCCAATTCGACGTCAAGACGGATCTCGTCCTGCTCGCGATGGGTTTTCTCGGTCCGGAACCGGGCGGACTGCTTGCGAATCTTGGCGTCAGGCTGACCGATCGAGGGAACGTCTGGCGCGACGAGAACTGGATGACCAGCGAGCGCGGGGTGTTCGTCGCCGGCGACATGCAGCGCGGTCAGTCGTTGATCGTGTGGGCGATTGCCGACGGCCGCAGCGCCGCACGCGGCGTCGACGCGTATTTGATGGGGGCATCCAGCCTGCCGGCGGCAGTCGCGTAAGGGCTTCAGGGCACATTTTTGTAGCTATCTCGTCTTCCTGCCAAAGTTGTCGGATCGGACGAAAACATCGCCGCTGCGGCCTCAGCACCACGCAATGCTCCAGGGATTCCTCGTTTTCGCCGGAAGGCGTCCGACATCTCTGGCGGGTTGACACGCCCTCGATCTCACTGCGGGCAAGTCCCATAAATCGACAAAAAAGTCTGTGACGTCGCAACGCGCGCACGTTTTGTTGGTTTCGCCATCGGCGGTGGGACCGACGAATCGCACGTTTTTCGCCTGATTTCACTAGTTTTTCCTCGTGCAGCCGCATCGTGCGGCTGGCGTCCAACTTGCTCCTTCACCCGCAACCGGGCACGGCTCTCGCCTGCGACGCTTCGACACCTCGCATTTTGGGATTGAAGCGCAAGTCGTGCGCGGGACTGGCCGCTTTCAAGCCTGAGTAGGGTCCGTCGCGAAGGCGCGGACAGTAGCCGCTGCCGGTGCGAGCAGCAGATTAAAGGAGCAACATGAAAAGTCTTGGAATCATGGCCGCAAGTGTCGGGTTGACGACGCTGATCTCGGCACCCGTCATGGCGCAGACGAGCGCCGCACCTGCAGCAACCGCGGCTCCCGCCGCCGTCGCGGCGGCACCGCCGGAGGCCGCTGCCCCTTCGAAGATCTACACCGTCACGACAGGCCTGGATTTCACCTCGGCATATCTCTTCCGCGGCATTTTGCAGAAATCGGGCGGCGCGATTGGCCAGCCCTACGCAGACGTCGCGTTCGCCTTCAAGCACGGGATCACCGCGGACGTAGGAACGTGGAACAGCATTCACTCGACCGCAGATCTCGGTAATTGGTACGAGAGGGACTACTTCGGTTCGGTCACGTTCACGGCAGGCAAGCTGAAGCCCGGTCTCCTCTATACCTCTTACACCAGTCCGACCGACCGGTTCAAGACTGTGCAGGAATTGGCCGGGACACTCGTGGTCGACGACAGCAAGAGCAAGTTTCCGCTGTCGCCAAAGGCCGTGCTCGCGTTCGAACTCGGTGATGGGGAAGCCGACGGGGGTCAGAACAAAGGCACGTATCTCGAGCTTGGCGTGAAACCCGGAATCAAGCTCGCGCCGAAGGCGACGCTCTACATTCCGGCGAAGACCGGTTTGAGCGTCAATCACTATTACGAGGGCCCGACGGGCGATAACACCTTCGGCTACTTTGACCTCGGTGCGCAGCTCAGCGTCCCTGTCGTCTCGGGAAAAGGCGGTGCGCTCGAGATCCATGGCGGCATTGATTTCCTCTGGCTCGGCGACAACATGAAGCTGTTGAACAACGGCGATACCTTGAAGCCCGTGTCGCTCATTGGCATGACGTTCACCTACTAGCTGATGGTGCGCGACGGCGGTTTCGGCCCTCCGCACACCATCGGCCTCCGGATGAAGTAGCCTTGCACGTGGCACTTTCGGAAGGAGCATCGTCAGACGACGTGATGAGCGGGCGGAGCGGCACGAATGAGACGGAGTTGAGGGAGAGCGCCGCTGCACGATTGGCGGCGGCGCGGGAGGAGTACGTCCAGCAGGCGCGCCGCGGTCGCGCTGGCCGGGATGCTGCCGCACGCTACGCCGATCGTATGGACGGCGTCGTGCAGGCGGTGGTCGGCGCGGCCGACGGGCGGACGACGAAGCTATTCGCCGTTTGCGCGGTTGGTGGCTACGGCCGCCGCGCACAGTGCCTCCACTCCGACGTCGATTTGCTCCTGGTCTTCGATGGCACGATCGGCCACCAGGAGGAAGCGTTCGTCAAGTCGGTGCTGCAGCCCCTGTGGGACCTCGGTCTCGAACTGGGGCAGCACGTCCGCGAGCTGGACGATCTGGCCGAGCCCGATCTCTCGAATCCGGAATTCCTGCTCAGCCTGCTCGACCTCCGATATCTGGCCGGCGATCGAGGCGTCTTCGAGCGATTGGCGGCAATCGCCTCACCGCACGCGCGCGCGGCACTCGAACCGTTGCTCGGCCTGG
>JBPYFA010000481.1:0-16874 GCA_051986585.1 Vicinamibacterales bacterium
ACCTGATTGATGGCATTGGCAATCGTGCTCGTGCCGGCCTCGATGCTTTTCTGGATGTTGTCGTCGATCGTGAACAGGCCGTTTTTCGACACCGTGTACAGCGTCTCGGTGTCCTTGCTGATGTAGAGAGGGATCTGGTTCCACTCGGCGTTCGCCTTGATCTTCCCGATCGATTGATACTCGCCGAAGAACCGCTGATCGCGATAGCCGACGTTATTCGCCTCGGCGTGCCAAAGCGAATCATCAGTCACCTTCTCGAACCGGAAGCGCTCGACGAAGCCGCCGTCCCTCCAGTCCTTGAATCGGTAGTAGCGAGCGGAATCACCGTCGATGTTGGTGCCGCGGAACCCGAAGTCGACGGTGCCGAGCTTCGGGGCCACCGCGGTTGGCACGTCTGCCGGCTTGGTCGCCGCATTGGCCTGCGACGCGGGCGTCGAGGCCGTCTGCACGGCCTCCTGCGCCGCCGCAGAGAAGGCGGAGGCCAGCAGAAGCGCTCCGATCAGAACGAATATTCTGGTGCGCATCCCATCCTCCTGCCTTACCTGAAGAAGACCGCGCCCGACGGATGATTCGACCCGTGAATCATCGCGTGGCAGTTCACGCACGACCGGCCAACCGCGCGATTGCTCTTGCTGACGTTGACCTGCGTGTTGTCGTAGATCGTCGCCGGATGCCGGCTCGAGACATGGCAGCGTTGGCACAGCATCGGCAGCTTTGCCACCAGCATCCGCTCGTTATTCGAACCATGCGGGTCGTGGCAGGTCACGCAGTTTTCGCGGCCGGCCGCATGCTCCCACAGGAACGGGCCGCGCTTTTCGGCGTGGCAGGTTGCGCATGCCTCGTTGATGGAATTGCCCTCGCGCAGCATCTTCACGTTCTGCGACCCGTGCGGGTTGTGGCAGGTCGTGCATTCCAGCTTGCCTTCACGAACCGGCATGTGCGACGAACGGTGCACCTTGGCCACTTCTTTCTTGTGGCACTGGACGCACGTTTCAGTCACCGTCTCTTTCTTGAGCTGCGCTTCGGTCGACTTCGACTCGTGCACGCTATGGCAGGTCGTGCACGACATGTTGCGTGAATCGTGTTTGCTGCCGGCCCAGTTGTTGTGTTCACTTCGGGCATGGCACGTCGTGCAGGTCTCTCCAACCTGCCGCGGCGTCATCGTCTTGAAGTTGTTGATGTGGCCGTCTCCGTCGGCGTCGACGTGCGCCTTCCCTGGCCCATGACACGATTCACACGTGTTTTTCGCCGCCGGCGTGCGCAGGTTCTTGGCCCGGCCATGCGGCGTCTCGTGATACCCCTTTCCCTGGTCCTCGTGACACTCGAGGCACTTTTCTTCACCCACGTACTCGCCGCTCGTCGCGCTCGACTGGCCGGCAGGCGTGGGAGACGTGCCTTTCACCGCCACCGGCGCGGCCTTGCTCGGGGCGATCTGATTGTCCTGTCGGGACGGCGCGTGCGCGCCGACGACAATGACAACTGCTAGCCACATGAGCACCGCTCCAATGAGCGTCGCGCGCGGACCGGGGGTCTGCAAGCGACCCATGTCTCCTCCTTCCACGTCTTCGGGACCGAGCCTGGCGAACGTGTTTCGTGATGGCTGTGACGCGCTCCCGAGGCGCCGCCAAGCGTCGAGCAAGCGATGTGCCCGGAGATAAAGTGCTGAAGACACGAAGGTTCGGTGTTTGGTGTGGTTCTCAACCGCCGGGTTTTCGGCAGCGGGTGGGGAAAATCACGCGCCAGGTTTCCGGAAAGGCGCCGGCGTTCTCCGGTCGAACCCCCGGCGATCCGATTGCTATACTCAGACACCGGCCAAGCCCGGTTCTTGTCATGATCATTCACGAACTCTCAGGCGCCGATTGCGCCGACGTGCTGTCCCGGACGAATCTCGCACGGCTTGCCTGTTGCCGCATGAACCAGCCGTACGTGGTGCCAATCTCGTTCGCCTACGATCCAAGACAGGCGTGTCTGTTTGGCTTTTCGGCCGTCGGCAGAAAAGTGGAATGGATGCGCGAAAACCCGAACGTGTGCCTCGAGATCGAGGACCTCGAGGATCGCTTTCATTGGACGACGGTGGTGGTGTTCGGGCGATACGATGAACTCGGCGACGCGCCGGAGGACGGCGAAATCCGTCAGCGGGCGCTGCACCTCTTCACTGAGCGGTCACGCTGGTGGCTGCCGGGCGCGGTCAAGCCTGGCGGCACCGATCATCACGGAGTGGTGGTCTATCGCATCCACATCGACCACATGACCGGCAGGCGGACGGCGCGGGCAGACCCCTCCGCCTGAACCTGCAGGTCGATGCCGTCCGCGGCGGAACGGATCACGAGAGGGACTTTTCCATCCAGGAACCGCCGCATCCTTCGCTGACCGCGTTGTAGCCGCGGCGCTCCAGTTGCGTGAGACCGTCTGCTGGAATCAGCACGACCCGGTGGCAGCCGGCGGCAAGCGAGGCGATCTCGATCGCATCGAGCAGGGAATCGATCACGTGAGGCGCCAGCTCTCCATGTTCGTATTCGAGCGACGAAGGAACCGCGACGGCGAAATCGGGCACGTGTGTCTCGACTGGTGTCTGGGTGTAGGTGGCGATACCGACCGGCACTTCATCGACGCGGACGACGACGCGTGGCCAGTTGCGGAGACGATTGAGCCGCTCGCCGGTCATGCGGCCGGGAAACAGCCGCCGAATGTCCGCGTCGCTCAACCCCAGAACATCAGGACCTTCGACCCGGAGATCCAGCGCCGAGGGTACTGGCGCGGGCCATGCGCCACTGAGAGCTCTGCCAGTCACGATAGACCTCCTTGTTCGTCCAGTCCAAGCCGTCGGATGCGATCGCCGAGTGTGGAGCGCTTGATCTGCAGCAGTTCCGCGGCTTTCGACTTGTTGCCGTGGCTCGTCTTGAGCGCCCAGGTAATCAGGTTCGATTCGACGTCGTGCAATCGATCGTCGAGCGAGACGGCGTGCGCCGGCTCGCCATGATCGGGGACCAGCGGACGATCGGCCGCGGGTTGGAACAGAATGCTGGCCGGCATGCACGCGGCGCGGATTCGATCGCAGGTGCAGGTTTGCGCCAGCCGCTCGCACGCGTTTTCGAGCTCGCGCACGTTCCCGGGCCACGAGTACTGCTGAAACAGCTGCCGAACCGTATCGGACAGTACGGGCGCCTGGCCTGACTGCCGGAAGTAGCGCGCCATGAAGTGATCCGTCAATGCCGGAATGTCTTCGCGACGCTCGCGCAGTGGCGGCAGCCAGATCGGCAGAACGTTCAATCGATAGAAGAGATCTTCGCGGAACTTCCCGTCCGCGACCATGCGCCGAAGGCTCCGTTTCGAACCGGTGATCACGCGGACATCCACAGCCACGGGGCGTGTGCCACCGACGCGTTCAACGACCCGCTCCTGAACGGCGCGCAGCAGTTTTACCTGCACCGCCGGGGGCACGTCATCGATGTCGTCGAGGAAAATCGTGCCGCCGCTGGCCATCTCGAAGCGGCCCGGTCGGTCGTTGGTGGCGCCGGTAAAGGCGCCGCGCTCGTGGCCGAACAGTTCGGATTCGATCAGCGACTCGGTCAGGATCGCGCAGCCCACAGCGACGAACGGTCCACGCCGCCGGGGGCTGTTGTGGTGAATCAGGCGGGCAATGACTTCCTTGCCGGTCCCGGTCTCGCCGATGACGAGCACGTTGCTCTCGCTGTCGGCGATCACTCGCAGAAAATCGAATACGGCGCGCATTCGCCGGCTGCGCCCGACCACGACTGAGTCGGGCGAGAATGCCGTGTCGCGTGGCCCCGACGAGAACGTGCTGCCGACTGAAAGACCGTCGATCTCGTTCACGGCGTCGCCCCACCGCAACGTCGATGCCAACGCCGCCGACAGGAGCGCCTTCAGCCAATCGCGAGCAGTTTCGCCATTGTCCTGGCATACGAACGCACTCCATCGTCGAACCCGCCGAGTGTGTGCCGGAAATCCGGCAAGCGGTGGACCCAATCTGCGGCAGTTTTCCGAAACGTTGAAATTGCCTCGGGATTGTGGGTGCTGAAAAGCCGTCACCGGCCGGTACGAGGTTTGTGACTGTGGTCGTCCGTGATGCAAACGTCAACCGCAGCAACCACTCGCGAGTCGCCGTCCCGAGCCGCGGCGCTTCTTCAGCGTTACGACCGGCCAGGACCGCGATACACGTCGTATCCAACCGCGGTCGAATTCAGCGATAGATTCGACGACTCAGCGTACTGCGGACGGTTGCAGGCCGCCGCAGCCGCCGCCGATCAGGCGCTTTCGCTCTACGTTCACCTGCCGTTCTGCGAGTCCCGGTGCATATACTGCGGCTGCATGACCATCATCACCCGCAAGCACGAGGTGGCGGGACGTTATCTGGAATATCTCGAGCGCGAAATCGAGCTGCTCGCATCGCGGCTGCAGGCTCGCCGCACCATCGTCCAGCATCACTGGGGCGGCGGAACGCCGACGTACTTGAGCAATCCGGAGATCGAGCGGCTGTTTGCTACCGTCGCCCGCCATTTCACGATCGACGCGGACGCCGAGATCGCGATCGAAATCGATCCACGGGTGACCACCCGCGAACAGCTGCAACTGTTGCGATCGCTCGGCTTCAACCGCCTGTCGATGGGGGTCCAGGACTTCACCCCCGAAGTGCAGGACGCAATCGGCCGGCATCAATCGGAAGCGCTGACACGGGATCTCTACGAGTACGCGCGCTCGATCGGATTTGCGGCGATCAACATCGATTTGATTTACGGGCTGCCGCGCCAGACCCTCCCTGCGTTCGGCCGGACACTCGCGGCCGTCACCTCGATGCGGCCCGATCGGATCGCGGTGTATTCGTATGCACACGTGCCGTGGCTTCGGCCGCATCAAAGCCGGATCAACGACTCCGAACTACCGCGTGGCGATCTCAAACTGCAGCTGATTGGCGAAGCCATCGACGTGTTTGTCGACAACGGTTACATCCCGATTGGAATGGATCACTTTGCGCTCGCCAGCGACGAACTGGCGATCGCGGCGCGAGAGCGGCGCCTGCATCGGAACTTCATGGGCTATACTACCCGGCCCGCGGCGGATATGGTCGGCGTCGGCCTTTCGGCGATTGGAGACCTGTGCGGCGTGTTCGCCCAGAACGTGAAGAAGCTGCCGCCGTACTACGCGGCGATCGACGCCGGCCGGTTTCCAATCGAGCGCGGCTACGTGTTGACCGAGGACGACCGCGTACGGCGATACGTCATTACTGAGCTGATGTGCAACTTCTTCGTCGGTCGTGCGGCCACCGCAAAGAGATTCGGCATCAACTTCGAGGACTATTTCGCTCCCGAGCTGGATGCGTTGGCGGCTGAAGGCGGTCCGGTGTCCGATGGGTTCCTGCGTATCAGCCCGGAAGGGTTGGAGGTCACGCACGAGGGCCGCCTGTTCGTACGGACCATCTGCATGCAGTTCGATCGCTACTTGCCGCGGCATAACGGGCAGCCGGTCTTCTCGCGGACCATCTGAGCCGCGGAAGAACACGGATTAACGCGGAAACACGGAAGCAGTCATGACGACGACACAAACAGCAGTCATCCTCTTCAACCTCGGCGGTCCTGACGATCTCGCGTCGGTGGAACCGTTTCTCGTGAACCTGTTCGGCGATCGCGAAATCATTCAGCTCCCCGGCGGGGCGGCGCTGCAGCCCTGGATGGCGCGTCTGATTGCAAAGATGCGGGGGCCATCAGTGCGCGACAACTATCGAAGGATCGGCGGCGGATCGCCTCAGCTGCGGATTACCCGCGAACAGGCAACCGCGCTCGAGAATCGGCTGAATTTCGGCCGGGACCCGGACGACAGCTTTCGTGTCTTCATCGCGATGCGCTATTCCCGTCCATCGGCTGACGAGGCGCTGGAGGCGATTGCTGCCGCGGGCATTCAACGGATTGTGACGCTGACGCTGTTCCCGCACTGGTCGAAGGCCACCACGGGCTCGTCGAGAAACGAGTTCGAACGTGTACTGGCAAGTCCGAAGTGGAGAGACTCCAACTTTGACATCACCCACATCGAAGAGTACGCCGGCAATCCTCTCTATCTCGACGCACTCGTCGCGACCGTAAGGGACGCCTGGAACAGCATTCCCGAGTCCCGGCAGGCACGCACCGTCTTGCTGTTCAGCGCGCATGGGCTGCCCCAACGGTTCATCAATGAAGGGGATCCGTACGTCGCGCACATCGATGCCACCCGGTTCGGTGTTCTGGAGCGACTCGATCTGCCCAATCGTCAGCTGCTGGCGTTTCAGTCAAGAACCGGCCCGGTGAAATGGATTGGCCCTGGAACAGAGGAAGTGCTGGCTGAACTGGGCGAGGAAGGGGTCACGGACGTGCTCGTCATCCCGCTCTCGTTCGTATCGGATCACATCGAGACGCTGTACGAGGTCGACATGCTGTTCGCCGACGCCGCACGCGCTGCCGGCATCACCGGCTACTATCGCCCGGCCGCGCTCAATTGCCATCCGTTGTTCATCGAGGCATTAGCCAGTCTGGTCGAAGGCTCGATAACCAGCGGCGCTCGGCCCTCGTTAGTTCCGACTGACGAACAATCGATGGCCCTGCTAGGTTGAACGCGCGCACAGCCGACGGGCGAAGAGGGGGCGTGCCGCGAGCGAGGCGAGGCGAAGATAGCTCTCGTAAAGATAAAAGCCCGCATCGCGCGGTGCGAGTAGTGCCGCTTCGTCGGGCGTGACGACCAGGCTCACCTGAAGCCCTGGTGCCAGTCCGATTGGCATCCAGTGACGCCGGCACGCCTCGAACACGTGAGCCATCACGGCGCGCATCTCCTCGTAGGTCGGCGGCGGCCAGCGCTCCATGTCGGATCCGACAGTGGGCCTGAAGATGCAGACGGTGGGAAACGCGCCGAGCCCGGTGATGAGATCGATCGCTTCGTGGGTGCGCGCTACAGGTTCCACACCAGCAATGATCTCCCCCGAGACTGAGCCCGAAGGCATCCGCGACGCGCAGTAGGCGAGCGCATCGAGGAACAATGATTGTCCGTGCATCCTGGCTTTTCCCGGGCAGATGCGCGCGAACCATTGCGGATCGAGAAACTCCAGACAGAACGAAATGTGATCCAATCCTTCCGCGATGAGCGCGTCGTACTGGGTGAAGTCTCGTTCGGGCGCGAGCTGCAGGCCGACGAGGAGGCCCACCTCCTGTTTGATCGCTCTGACGTAGGGCCACGCGAACGCCAGCCCCCGCGACCCTTGAAATCCTCCATTCAGATGGACGAACGTGACGCCTGACTCAGCCTTCGCCGCCCGACAGGTCTCGACAACGTCCGCAACGCTTTTCTCGAGCGCTTCGGCATGTCCCACGTTCTGCCCGGTCGTGCAGAAGCGGCAGTTCAGAGGCGGCGCGTAGTTCCAAAACGCACATACGGGGTTGATGTAGATGCCGAGGCAGGTCCCCTGCAACACCCCGACGCGGTTCATCAGCACGCCGCTCGTCGTCCGGCGTTCGTACCACGCCGGCTCCGGCGGAAGCCGGACGGCGTAGGAGTGGCTGGATCGATCGTCGACGACGCACCAACCGAGCTCGTGGTCGCGGGCGAGCCAGTACGGAGATTCGTTGACAAACGCTTCGGCAACGGGAACGTTGACCCAGATTTCCGATTTGATCCGCGAACCGGTTGGAATGATGATTTCCAAGCCAGACCCCAGACCGGCGCGAGTACGGGAAATGCTTCGCACGTCGGTTAGCGAAGCGCCGCTGATCCGCAACCCGCGGCAGAGAAGGTCGATTTCGAGTTCGCAGGCGTTCATGGTGCCACTCTCCACCGTCAGCGCCTCACCGGCCATCAGTTGGCCCAGTTCCGTCGCTCGACGAATGTGCGCGGTTCCAATCGGTGTCCGGCTGACACGCGACGCGCTTCACGCCGGGCGCTCCACAACAGGACCGGTCCGGCCAGGCGATTGATGGTTCGCGACCATCCGCCAAGCTCACGCTCGATCATCAACCGCAGTTCCCGGATTCGATCGCTGACCGCCGGGTTCGACTGTTTCAAGAATCGCTCCATCGCCCAGAGTGCCGCTCCATGCCCGGAACGCAGCTGTTGTGCCTCGGCGGCGACCCGCGCCCGGACGCGGGCGTCCGGGTCGTCGCGATAGCGCCGCCATCCATCGAACATGTTGCGCATCAGTCGATAGAGGCTCGGACCATTGACGTCGAAATCGCGGCGAAATGCTCGATCCAGAAATGCCTTCGATTCGTCGCGCGAAATCGCGGGATGCTGGAAGTTGAACTTGAACTGGCCGTGGATGTCGGCAAGATCGACGTCGTCGAGGATTCGGCCCTCCGATTGAACCTGGCGATAGAGCGGCGTTCCCGGTATCGGTGTATACAGCATGAACTGGTGAAAGACCGTGTCGTGTGCGACGGCGTAGTCGATCGCGCGATCGATGTTTTCCGGCGTGTGATGCTCCAGGCCGATGATCGTGGATCCGTGGACGCGAATGCCGTGTGACTGCAGCGAGCGCGCCAGCTCCAGCGTGTCCGTGCCTTTCAGCTTCGCGTAGGTCGACCCTTCCGATTCCAGGCCGAGCCAGATCCATTCGATGCCCAGTTCTACCAGCTGACGGATGTCGTACTTGCGGACCGCATTCGCCGACGAAAACACGTAAAGCGACCAGGCCTTGTGGTGGGCCTTCATCCGCTCCAGCAGTTCCAAGGCACGCTTCTTGTACAGCAGGAAGTTCTCATCCATCATGAAGAACGCCTTGGCGCCCAGCGTCCGCTCGGTCTCGCACATCACCTTGAACAAGTCCTGACCACGTTCCAGGAAGTTGACGAACTTTCCTTTTCCACCAAAAAACTCCGACGTCGTGCAGAAGTTGCAACCCATCGGGCAGCCAACCGACGGGATGATCGTGGCGGACGGATTGCCGCCGCCGCGCGGCAGCGGCAGCCCCATCAACCTGAAACCGAATGACGACGGGATGATCGGATGCTCGATCGGCGTGCTAGTGTCCTCGCCGAGAAACCCGCGCAACCACACCACACCCTCGCCCGTGACGATGTGATCGGCGTCGATCAGCTGCTCGATGTTCGGGATCGCGGTCACGTGTCCGCCAACCACAATGGTCGACCGCGGCGAATGGAGCCGGATCAAACGGCACATCTCGCGCACTTTGCCGACATTCACGATGATGCTCGTGAGGCCGACGATGTCGTAGTTCCGCGCGCGCAGCTCACGGATGAAGCGCTGGCGGGTCGGAAAATCCAGAACCGTGCATGGGGCCGTGATGTTGCGTTGCAGGAACATGAGGCTCCAGCTCCGATGAAACATCCGCAACGAGAACGGTCCCTGCTCACGGGTCACCTGGTTGTGATAGAGCTCGGCCGGATTGATCGTCCGGCTGCCATATTCGTCGTCTTCGGCGAACGGCTTGAACACCGAGGACAGGAGGATGCGCGCGCGCGAGCCTTTCGGGTGTGGTTGCATAGACAAGGGGAAGATGTGGATCGATATCAGCGCGGCGCACCGTCGACGACGACCAACTCTCGGCGTTGCGAGTCGTAGGTGACCAGTGTGACCTGGCGCGACGCCAATCGCAGGCCTCGCTCGAGCACCAGCACGGCCGGCACTGCCTCCTCGCGGCTGTGAAGACGCTCTTCCCCTTCACGGCGGCGACGATCCGCGTCCATCGCGGCAGCTTGACGTCCGGCCTCGAGCGCCTCGCCACCCGCACCGTCCGAACGCTCGTGCTCGGACACAGGGTTCGGCTTCTGCGAGTCGATGCGTACAAATTTCACGGCGATGACCGCATCACCTGCAGGCAGCTCAATGGCTCGCGAGACGTACAGCGGTCGATCGTGTCGCAGGCCACCCCCACGCACGATCTGCTCGGCGATGACCTGGTGCTGATACTGCACCTCCAGACGATACGCAGCGGTGGTACCGTCGCAGATCACCGACTGGCGCATGTGGGCCGGCAGATTTGCCATCTGTTCTTCCGTCTGCGTTCGACAATCCTCGACCCGTTCGGGACGAGCCATCCACGCCAACCGCAAGATGGCGGCATCGGATGGATTGAGCTTCATTGGCAGTACGGACGCCTGGGTGATCGCCACGGCGCCAGCCACGGCAACAACCAGCCCGATCCCACGAAGCCAGGCCGTCACGATTGCCCCCCCGTCGTTACCGGTTCGCAGGCCGAGTGCAAATCTCCGCTCGGTTCGGTGGCGACTCGCGGCAGCGTTGGAATGCCGTTCGCGAATGCGCGCTGGGCAGAGATCGCGAGCTGACGCTCGCCGGCCGCGACGTGGACGACCTGGACACGCCTGCGATCGACGCGTGCTTGTAACTCGGCCTCGCGCCCGTCGTACAGGCGCTCGACGAGCCACCGCGGACCTTCGCGGCTCCGGCAATCGCGCGCCTGACAGGCGAGCACGAGCACGCCGCCGGCTCCGGCGCGCAACAGCAGTTCGATCACCGTAGTGTGAAGATTTCCGGCGCAGTCAACCGTGTAGAGGGCAGCGCCGTGATCGGCAATTGCGGAGCGATACGCGCCGGCTCCGTGCTCGCAGCAGATCGCCACGATCTGGCCGGCGCGCCTTCGGGGTTCGGCCAGGAATGCATGGACCTGCGCAATCTGATCGCGTCCCGTTCGACCCGGCGGGCCGACGCCCATCGGAGCACAGGAACCAGCACAGATGCCACAGCTCACACACAAGGACGGATCGACGCTCGCGACCAGCGTCGGCCGATTGTCCGTCCGTTTGATCATTTGGATTGCGCCGTATGGGCAATCGAGCGAGCACTGCAGGCACCCAGTGCAGATCTCCTGGTCAACCGTTGACGGGGCGGGGCGCTTGACCCCGCGCCGCGCCGTCAGCGCCGGCACGACGAGGAGCGCGATCGCGAGGCCGGTCATCACACTCAACGCAGTTCCGGCGTTGAGGCGTCGAACGATCGGAATCCAGAACGCAAAGAACAGATCGCTCGGGATGACGCCGGGTACGACGAACGCGTTTGCCTGAGGCGCCATGGCGAGTGGCCGCGCAACAGCCACAATCGACAGGGACGCGAGAGCCGCCCACATCAGTCCGCGTGGCGGCAACAGCACCGGTCGCTCGAGCCGTTTGATGTGGAGCCAGAACACGACCCCCATGCCGAGTGGAATGCCGATGTGGGCGAACAGGTTGACGAAGAAGAACACGCTCGGCATCGGCCGCTCGCCGGTGAACTGGCGGCTGATCGGCTCCGAGAGAACCGGCAACACGTCGAGCATCCGGGCGCCTTCACGGGCGAGATGCTCACCGAACGTGTCCCATACCATCACGTAGCCGGTCCATCCGCAGACAAACAGCAGGGCGAGGAGCAGCGCACCGCTCACCCACGCCAGCATGCGCGCACCCCAGCTCCGACCTTGCGCGAACATGCGGAAGGCATGAACGATGGTCGCCAGAACTGCCGCGTCGCTCGAATACCGATGCAGTCCGCGCACCCAGTTGCCGATCCAGAGGTTCGCGGTGACGCCGGCAACCGACTCCCAGGGCGCGGCGACGCGATAGAACAGCAGCAACCACAGGCCGGTGACGACGATCGTCAGATAAAGCGCGACGACGATGGTTCCGCTCTGGTAGAGCGGATTCCACCGCGCACCGTACAGCCGATTGGCCGCCGCATCAGTTGCGGCCAGCAGCCGAAGCGCCAGACGCTCGAGTGCCCGCATCGTTCGTGAAGCCCACGTCATCCTAAACGCCCGTCATTTGGCTCCGTATGACGCCCGTCATACCTCTTCAGTCAGCGCGAGCGTTATGGTGGCCGCGATCGGAGGCCACGCTTCAGCGTGGCGGAGCAACCATATGACTGATCGTCCTGGCCAATCCACCTCCCCCGTGCCGGTTCCACTCGGGCAACGACTGTTCGACAACATCTTTCTGCTGCTCGGCGCGGGACTGCTCGTCATGTTCGTCCTCTACACCGGATGGGGACTCTGGGAGATCACGCACATTCCGGCAGCCCGCCTTCCGTGAGGTTGCAGCCATGCATCTCGACACGCACACAGGACTCGATTGCCCTCAGGGAATCTGGTGGAAGCCCGCGCACAAGGCGGAGAAGGCCTGGGTCACGATCGCCTTCGCCTGGTGCATGGTCCTCTTCGCGATGATGCCGCTCTGGCATTGGAAAGGAGGACAGAACCCGTCAGGGATCCGACGGCGCACGACACCGGTCGCCTACGGCCAGCGGCTGGGTGAGTTCATCGCGCAATATCAGACCGGGCAGGACCGGGGCATTCCAATCGTGTCTCCGCCTCCCGGCGCTGACGTCTACCTGGCGGCCGCGCAGTTCCAGTGGTTGCCGATCCTGAGGCTGCAGAAAGGAGTCGAATACACTCTGCATCTCTCCGCACTCGACGTGAACCACGGATTCTCGCTCTACCCGATCAACGTCAACTTCCAGGTCGTCCCCGGCTACGACTACGGACTTCGCGTCACGCCCAACGCGGCCGGCGACTTCCGCATTCTGTGCAACGAGTTCTGCGGCATCGGTCACCACATGATGGTCGGCCGCGTGATCGTAGACGATGCGCCGGCGGTGGCGGCGGCGAGGAGCGGACAATGAGCACGTCTACCGTCGTCCTATCGCAAACCGCAGCCACTGTCACGGGCCGGTTTCGGACCTGTCAGTCAACCGGACGTCAAATCGATCTGGGAGCCGAGCAGCTCGTCAAAGCGCATGCGGTTGCCTCCGTCGTCGCGCTGCTCATCGGAGCAGTCGCCGCGGTGCTGATCGTGTTGACGCGATGGCAAGCCGTCCATCTGCTGCCTGCAGAGTGGTTCTACCGTGTCCTCGGCGTGCACGGCATGAGCATGCTGATCGTCATCATCATCTTCTTCGAGGTGGCGGTCCTCCATTTCACCAGCACCGCTCTCATCAACGCGCGCGGCTGCCTGCCGAAGACGTCATGGGTGGGCTTCGGGCTGATGGTCGTTGGAGCGGTCATCGTCGAAACGATGATGTGGTCCGGGAAAGCGGACGTGCTCTTCACGTCCTACGTACCGCTCCGCGCCGACCCAAACTTTTATCTCGGCGTGATTCTGTTCGCTGTCGGCGCGCTCATCGGCGTTTCGATCTTCTTCGTCAATCTGGTCGTTGCCAAGCGGGAGGATCGGTATCGGGGTTCGCTGCCGCTCGTGGTCTACGGCGCCTTCACGGCGGCCGTGATCGCGATCATCACGCTGCTGCATGGCGCGGCTATCTACATCCCGACCTACCTGTGGTCGCTGGGATTGATGAAGGTCGATCCCGAGATCTATCGCGTCGTCTGGTGGGGCCTCGGCCATTCCTCTCAGCAGATCAACGTCGCGGCGATGGTCGCCATCTGGTACATGCTCGGCGCGTTGACGATCGGCTCGGTCGTGGTGAACGAAAAAATCAGCCGCTCGGCGTTCGTGCTCTACATCCTCTTCATCTCCATGGCCTCGGCGCATCACCTGCTCGTCGATCCGGGCATGGGTCCGGCCTGGAAGATCGTGAACACGAGCTACTTCATGTATATGGCGGTTCTCGCGTCGATGATCCACGGGTTCACCGTACCGGCCGGGATGGAGCTCGGCATGCGCCTGCGCGGCTACACCAACGGCATGTTCGAGTGGCTGAGACGTGCGCCGTGGCACGACCCCGGCTTCAGCTCGCTCATCTTCTCGGTCTTCGTGTTCGGCTTTGTTGGCGGCATCACGGGCGTGACGATCGGGACCGAACAGATCAACATCATCGTGCACAACACGCTTCGAGTCCCCGGACACTTTCACGCCACGGTGGTGAGCGGCACCGCGATGGCGTTCATGGGTGCCACCTACTACCTAATCCCGCTCGTCTTCCAGAAGAAGGTGGCGTTTTGGAAAGCGGCACAGATTCAGCCGTATCTGTTCGCCGGCGGCATGCTGATCTTCACGCTGGCGATGACGTTCGCAGGCACTTTTGGCGTGCCGCGACGGCACTGGGACATCAGTTTCAGCACCGCGCCGTTTGACGTGCAGTTCAGTCCAATGGTCGACGTGATTCTGGCATTCGTCGCGCTCGGCGGACTCCTCGCTGCCACCGGCGCTTTCATCTTCGTGGCAATCGCGGTGAAATCTGTGTTTCTCGGCGACCCGGTTGGACAGATTCCGCGTGGTGTGGCGGTGGCGGGCATTCCCGCGGGCTTGACGCACCCGCCAATCCACGCCGCGGATGTCGACGAGCGGAACGCGGCGCTTCACGCGGACTCAGCCGGCCTCATGGGCCCGATGCCAGGCACGGTCGTTCTCGTGTTCGTCTTCCTCGCAGCGTTTGTCGTGTACTTCTTCGTGAACTGGAAAATCCTCTCGTTCCTCTGGAGGATCGGATGACTTCGCGCGCTCGTGCCTGGGCAGCGCTCTCCACCCTTGTCGCGATTCTCGCGATCACGGCGTCCTGGTGGTCGCTGGCGTTGTGGCCGGTCGGGCCCGCCACGCCGGCCTGGTTGCTGCGCACGCGCGCCGTGTGTTTTGGCACCACGCTCAACGATCTTCCCAACACCGGCGGATGGCTGCTCCTTGTCGGCCAGCCGCTTGGGATGCTCATCGTGCTGACCGCCGTGTGGAGCGCCGAACTGCGGGCGGGGTTTGCACTCGCGACACGCCGCGTCATCGGCCAGGTGCTGGTGGGGTTCGGCGCCGCGGCGATTGTCGGTGGACTTGCGGTCGCCGCCGCGCGGGTTGCTGGCTGGGAGGCGCAGGCGTTCTCGGCTGGAACCGATCGCGACCTCGCGATCGCCCTTACCCGTGTGAACGACGAGGCGCCGGCTCTCGCGCTCGTCGATCAGCACGGTGCGTCAATCACCCTCGAAGCCTTTCGCGGGCGCCCCGTTCTCGTCACCTTTGCCTACGCCCATTGCGAGACCGTCTGTCCGCTCCTGGTGAACGACGTGCTCACCGCCCAGCGTCGGTTGACGGATCGGCCGACGACCGCCATCGTCGTCACGCTCGACCCCTGGCGCGACACCCCGAGCCGTCTCGACTCGATCGCGAGAGACTGGAACATGGGAGTGGAGGCTCATCTGCTATCGGGTGACCCGTCCGTGGTTGAGCGAACGCTCAATAAGTGGCGAGTGCCGCGAGTGCGAAACGAGAAGACTGGCGACCTCTCTCATCCCGCCGTGGTCTACGTCATCGGGCCGGACGGACGCATCGCCTACGTGGTCCAGGGCAATGCCGACGCGATCGCGGCGGCTGTGCGGGCGCTGTGACTCGATGCGCAGCTGCACGCGCTTCTGAGGACCTGCCGGGTTTTCGGCAGTCGTTCAACAGCGGCCGATGTTCCGCCTTAGACAGGCCAAAACAGGCGGAATCTCGGCCCGTAACGTGATGCGCCGCGGCGGCATGCCGTTTGTGTTCAAAGGTTGATGGTGACGAACGAGCCAAAGAGAATCGTGATCGCCGGAGCCGGCATCGCGGGACTTTCGATCGCCTGGGCGATCAAGCAGCGCTCGCCGGGCGTCGACGTCGTCGTCCTCGAGCGCGGGCCCCGGCCTGGCGGCAACATTCGAACCGAGGTTGTCGACGGATTTGTCTGCGAATGGGGCCCGGACGGCTTTCTCGACAACGCGCCGGCCACGCTCGAACTCGTTCGCGAGCTTGGATTGACGTCCCGGCTCCTGTCGAGCAGCGACGCGGCCCGGAGACGCTTCATCTTTCGCAACGGGCAGCTCTCGGAAGTACCAGCATCCATCACGGCGTTTCTCACCACTCCCCTCCTGTCGGCGCGCGGCAAACTGCGAATTGCGGGCGAACCGTTCGCCAAAGCACGTCAGGACGACGACGAGTCGATCCTCGAGTTCGCGGAACGTCGCATCGGGCGCGAGGCCGCGGCGGTCTTCGTTGATCCGATGGTCTCCGGCATCTTTGCTGGAGACGCCGAGGCGCTGTCCCTTAAGGCGTGCTTTCCAAGAATGCGACAGATCGAAGACGCGCATGGCGGCCTCGTCCGCGGGTTGATTGCGACACGGCGCTACCGCAAGCGGGGGGACTCGGTCGGGGCGCCGTCCGGCAGGTTGACCTCCTTCACTGGTGGCATGTCAGATTTGATCGACGCGCTCGCCAGGGCGCTCGGATCTGCGGTGCGGACGTCAACGACTGTCGGAATGATTTGCAGGCACGATGTACCAACGTTTTCTGCCTCGGCGAGAAGACCCCGTTACGCGATCACCACATCGCAGGGAACGATTGACGCTGATGGCGTGGTGTTGAGTGGCCCGGCAACCGAGTCTGCAGCAGTTCTGCAGGCGTTCGATCCGGCATTGAGCGCTCTCCTCAGACAATCGGTCGCGGCACCCCTGGCGGTCGTGTGCCTCGGCTACGATGCGGCCGAACTCGAGTCGCAGTCCCGGCAGGATGGATTTGGCTTTCTGGTTCCGAGAGGCGAACGCGTCAGGATCCTTGGAGCGCTGTGGGAGACCAGCATCTATCAGCATCGGGCGCCGGCCGGCCAGGCACTCTTACGAGTAATGATTGGCGGCGCGAGAGATCCGGACGTGCTGTCGCTGTCTGACGATCAACTCGTCGGTGAGGTGCGACGGGATCTCGCTCGAACGATGGGACTGTCGGCACAGCCACGGATGGTGCGCGTGTTCCGCCATGCGCGCGGCATTCCACAGTACGTCAAGGGTCACATGGCGCGAATGCATCAGATCGACACACTTCTCAGCGCGCATCCAGGGGTGCTGCTCGCGGGCAACTCGTATCGCGGCGTCTCGATCAACGCCTGCATTGCTGATGCGCCTTCGGTTGCCGATGCGGCGCTACGTGCGATCGGCACGCCAACGGCATCGGCATCGGTTCCGATCAGCGCGCGCAGCGCGTAGCGATCCTCAAGCC
>JBPYFA010000482.1:0-5846 GCA_051986585.1 Vicinamibacterales bacterium
AACTCGAAGTACTCGCCGTAGGCGTCGCGAAACTGCGTTGTGTTGTCTGACAGCACGACAGCCCCTTCGCGCAGTCGAGGAGCGATAAGTGCCAGCGCGGGCCTGGCCATCGGCGTCCAGATGTCGACGAGCATGAAATCAATCGGCCCTTCAACATCGACGAGCGTTTCGCGCAGATCTCCTTCGCGGAGATCGATGAGGCCCGTCAAGCCCGCTTCGGCGAAATGCATGCGGGCCTTCCGCGCTTTGGTGGCCTCGAATTCGGTGCCGATCACGACCGGAGGCGGACCGCCGGCAGGCGCGTGACGCAAATTGTCGCGGACGGCGCAGGCGAGAAACAGCGTCGACACTCCGAATGAGGTACCCGCTTCGACGACCCGGCGGGCTCCGAGCGCACGACAGACGTGATAACAGAACTCGGCTTTCGAACGCTCGAGCGCGATCAGTTTGTCGGCCAGGAATTCATTCGTCCGCGCGTCGAAGTTGTTCCAGTCGAGCGAACCTTCAGCGGCGCGGGCCGCGAAGTAGGTTGCGAGCGCGTCGTCCTGCGCGTGGTTCTGGGTGTACAAACGGCCGAGCAGCGCGTCGATCGATCCCCCGAGCGTCAGCGATGAAGCCATGAGTGCACGACGTTACCGGTGGGGGGCATGCTATCACCAGTCGACGATTCCCTTGTTCGAATTGCGCTCGCGTCTTCGCAACCGGCTGAACGCTAAAAGCACCCGCAGGTTCACGATCCCGCGCTGGTCTACGCGAGCGGCCTCACGACGATAGGCGATCTGGCGTCGCGGCTGACGTGCACAGGATTACGGAGCGGACGACCGAAGCCCGTGAAGGCCACCTCCATCACGTCGCCGTCAGCCAGCCGGACACCGTCGCCAAAGCTCAAGGCGCAGGCGCCGAAGTAATGAACATGAACGTCGCCGGGACGGCGGTGGGCGTCGAACTTGAAATGGTGGTGCTCGATGTTTCGTAGATGGTGGCTCATCTCCTGTTCGCCGGTGACAATATTCTTCGACCACAGCGTCGTGCCGCCGCGCTCGATCGTGACCGTGCCCGGGACCGAGTTGAACGACGGATCGACGACCAGTTCCGGTCCAATCGCACACGTGCGCAGCTTCGATCCGGCGAGGTTCAGATAATTCTTCCGCTCGAACACGTGATCGGAGAACTCGTTGCCGACCGTCATGCCGAGACGGTGCGGCACACCGCCATCACCGATCACGTACACGCCGGCGATCTCCGCCTCTTCGCCACCGTCTTCGGCGAAGATCGGCACCTCTAAGGGTTCGCCGTGCGCGCGAAGGATCATGCCGTTTCCCTTGTAAAACCATTCGGGAGCGACGCCGATTTGTCCAGGTTCCGGCTTGCCCCCCACGAGGCCGGATCGGAACATCTTCATGCTGTCGGTCAGGTCCGATTCAGCGGCCTCGTGCATCTGCTGGCGATTGGCTGCGCTTCCGAGGTGCGTCAGACCCGTGCCGCTTATCAGGCAGCGGGCAGGCTCGTGCGGATGATCGATCGGCGTGAGTAGTTGCCAGTCGGATCGACCGTCGTAGATTGCGTCGTAATCGAGGGTTTCCACGACAGCGCTCTTTCGCACGAGGTCGCCGAGCGGTCGGCGCGCTGCGATTGCGGCCTGCGCGAGATCGAATACCGACGAAAAGCCGTCGATGACGTGCAAGTTTGGCTCGTCGCACATTGCAACCGCCCGTGTATCACCGCGACGGATCTGGACAAGGTGGATCATGGCTGTAACCGCGAGCGAACGTCCTCAGCTAGTCGCTGGTCTGACTCGCTATTTCCACTCTCCCTCCAGGACGAATGCGGCCCAGTAGAACGGAGAATGCCATCGATCAACATGCAGCATCGCAAGCTGCGCCTGCCGGAGTGCTGCAGCAGGGGAATGGTGTTGTTTGAGCAGTTCCAGATAGAAGCGCCGCATCAATTCTGCCGTGGCCTCGTCGTCGACCTTCCAGTAGCTGGCGAGAACCCGCTTCGCCCCGGCGTACATGAAACCCCTCAGCATCCCGACCAGCCCTTCCCCCCTGACCGGTTTGCCGAGTGCGGTGTTGCAAGCACTCAGAACCACCAGGTCGGCGGGCAATTTCAGGCTATAGATGTCGTGCAGCCGCAGAAATCCGTCTTGCGGCCGGCCTTGCTTATCGAACATCGACAGCATGACGCCCGATAATCCCGGGTCTTCGTTGTTAAGAACGCTGTGCGTGGCGAAGTGCACGATATGATAATTCGCGAGGTTCCCACTCATCGCCGTCGCCCGGCTCGCGTCGAACCCGAGCGCCTTCAGGCTCATTCCCTCGGGGGCTGCCGCGATGATGTCGTCTGCTTCCGCACCGGTCGCGATCAATCGAGGGAACCTTTGCGTGGTGTCTTGCGTCGAACCCGAGCCGCGGTTCGATTGATTCGCGCTGCCGCGCAGATTTTCAGAGTCCGCCGAGGCTGAATTCGCTGGGCCTGCTGCTCGACTGTCTGAATTTGACGCCGGCAGACGCGGATCGTCGTGTCCGAAGATCGGATCAGCGAGGACGGCGACCGCCTTGCGAGGCTCGGACTTGATTCCGCTGTCCCGCCGGAGCACGGCGAGAACCGAGGCCGACGGGAGATTGATAATCTCGTGTTGCACGAGCATGGGCACAGTTGGGTCACGGGCGCCGGGGATTGGGAGGGCCGCGAACGGCAGATACTGGAGGGCGCCATCGGTGACCAGCAGAAGCCGCTTGCCCGACATCTGTTTTGCGATCGGCCCGAGCAGCATGTTGCTCAGTCGCGACGCCTCCTGCCAGTATTGGCGATCGGCGTCTTCAACTAGCCGACGACCAGCCTCAGGAGTTGGCGTGGCGGCAATCCGCGCCGTCAAGAGTTCGTAGACCCGGCGAGCCGACTGCTCGATCTGTGCCCTCGATGGCAGCACGTAACTGACGTAGTCGCGATTCGAAATCGCCCACAAGTAACTTCGCTCGTCACCGAGGGCGTACTCGAGCAGCAGCGTGTCGGAGTCGACGAGCTCACGCTGAACGTCCCGCAGACTCAGAGCTTTCGGCCGAACGAGCGCGGCATACCGAGGGCTCTTACTTCGAATCTCCGCCTCGACTTGGTTGTACCGGTACTCCAGCTCTCGGTACTCTTCGGCCAGGCCAGCGGTTTGAGTTTTACCGCCCGAGGCGATGAACTGGCTGTTACGGTTTGCCCACTCATCAAACGCCTTGTTGACCAGCAACTCCCGTTCAAGCAAGTCGTGGTCGATCCCCGTGCGCAGATCGACTTCGGCCTCGGTCAGACTCTCGAGCAGGGATCGTGCACGTGCCTGCTCGGTGGCCTCGAATGCCCGGACACCGAATGGGCCTGCCCGATGACTCTGTCTCAAGCGCATGAGGATGTCGACGTGTAGCTCGTGCCACTGATATACCGAGGCAGAATACGACACGCGTAAGTCGCGATTCTCCACGTCCGTACGAAGTGACTCGGCCACTCTCAATGCGTCTTCGATCTGTGTCCGTGCGCGCTCGAGGTCGTTGAGGCCAGCCGAAATTCGCGCGAGACCGAACAGGCCCCGTGCCTCTGTAACGCGGTCGAGCGCAGATCGGCTGAGCACGACCGCTTCATTGAAGTACCGAATAGCCACTTCGTGAGCGCCGAGCATTTGGTGGGCTTTACCCAAATCGGCGAGCGTGCGGGCCTCGAGTCTACGCCCGCCTGACCCTTCCAGCGTGCGCTGAACGTCGAGGGAACGGTCTAAGTACTGCCGCGCCTCCGCCGGCGAATTCCGGAACAGATACACGACACCAATGAATCGAAGCGCGAACGCTTTCCATCGCTCAATTCTGAGCTCGCCGGCAAGCGCCAACGCACGCTCGAACCGGGTCAGCGCGTGAGCATCGTCGCCGGAAGCCAGGTAGGCGGAACCGAGCGACATCAGTACGTCGACGGCGATGCTTTTCAGTCGTGCGTTTTCAAATATCTGGAGCGCTCGCTCCCAGGATGCGAGGGCTGAACTGGTCTGCGCCATATCCAGCTGGACTTGGGCTATCCCAGTCAAGCTTGCGCCTTCCCAGACCGCATCGCCCATCGGCTCCAGGCGCGTTAGGGCGTCGCCAAACTCATTTAGCGCTTCCTGATACTTTCCGCGACGGAGGAGGAGTCGCGCGTCGGCCACCAACGTAATCGCCTGTTCGCGCCGGTCACCGATCGAGCTCCAATACGACTGCGCCCGCTCGTAACACGTTCTTGCCTGGTCGAATCTGCTCAGATCGGAGTGGACGTACCCCTGAAGCACCTGATTCTGGGCCTGCCCTCGTTGATCGGCGACGGCCGCCCACAGATCGCCGGCCTGGCGAAAAAACTCGAGTGCGGGTTCGAGCTTTTGACGGAAATACGCTGCTTCACCGAGGCACTCGAGGCTTTTGGCCGTCATCGCCCGGTGGCCTGCCTGTCGAGCGAGTCGGAGCGCGAGTTGGCATTGCTTCTCGGCGGCTTCGAGAATCTCGCCGCGATCCGCGGAGAACGCCTGCGCAATGCCGACGTCGCTGCGGATTTCGCTCTCGAGGACCGGATCTGCTGCCCGTTGCGCGAATAGGAGCGCCGTCTCGTATGCCTCCCGCGACTCGGGCAAGGCTCCCAGTTGCCAGTAAGTCATTCCCAGGCGCTGGGCAGCCCTGGCAGCGCGTCCTGTCTCACCGCTTTTCTGCCAGGCGGCAACCGCGGTCCGATATTTGGCGATCGCCTGTTGACTCGCGTCTTTTTCGTATCTGGCGCGCAGAGATTCCGCGTCGGCGAAGAGCTTGTCGGCGTCCGGTCTGGGCCGGCAACCGGCCCAGACCACGACCAACGCGAGCGCGGCCGTCGCCAAGACACTTCGTCTCTTCGCCAGAGTCTCGGACGTTGCAGGACCTCTCGTGTGGTTTTAGCCGAGGTCCTGTGGAATTTTCAATCGCCTTTACCTGATCCGACGAGTTCGGGCTCCGGAACACGAATGTTCTCTTCCTTTGTGTCCGTCGACGGTGGATGCAGGATCAGGCGTTCATCACCTCGCTCAGGAGGTACGAACGCCATCCCAATCACGGGCGGCAAGTTCTTGACGGATCGCTCGCGATCAAACGGGAACCGCGTATTTTCACTGAACCGAGTGTTTTCGCTAAACCGGGTGTTCTCGCTAAAGCGCGTGTTCTCGCTGAACCGGCTGTTTGCTCCACTCAATCCGTTCGCGACCATAAGCCGGCGCGTCATTTCGGACGCAACATCCTCATCGGGAATATCAGCCTTTGCGATAGCTTCGATCGCACGCGCCAAGCCCTTTCGACGCTTACCTTGAGCCTTCAGTGCTTTGATCCGCCGCACAATTCCCTTGTCTACCGCGTCCTCGCCGCCAGGGGCATCTGGCGCTCTGTCCAAGAGAGCCAGAAGTCTGGCCCGCTTTATCTCACAGGCGGCCTGGAGATCCGGCTCCGCCACCTCACTCTGACCAAATCGCGGCTTCCGCTGAGTGGCCTTGATGTGTGCCCGGAGAAACGCGTACCAGCCGGTGTCTTTGGCGAACGCCAAGTTCGAATAGTCCGGCGACACGAAGGCCCATGGGAAATAGATCGAGAGTCCGTATGAATGCTGGTAGGCATAGCCGCTGCAGCCCGACTTGATGATGCAGTTGTCGAGCGCGGCAATGACCTCGTTGCATTTCGCCACAACGCTGTCGCTAGCGACGTGCCTCTTGATCTGAGTACACAGATCTCGCAAGTCTACAAACTGATCCGATTTATATGTTTGCGCGTACCAATGGGCGAGCAGAACATCATCATGTGATGTTCCGTTGTTGAGCGCCTTCGCCAGCGTCG
>JBPYFA010000483.1:0-13375 GCA_051986585.1 Vicinamibacterales bacterium
TGCGGCTCTGGCGCCGCAAGGCGTTAACCCGCGATTTCGGTGGCACAAACCACCTTGTCGAGTGCGAACAGCACTACGACGCTACGATAGCGGGCCGGTCATTCCATATTGTCTAATCGCTAATCGCGAATCCCTAATCGCGAATCGCGAACTGACGAACTGACGAACTGACGAACTGCGAATTGCGAACTGCGAATCGCGAATTGCGAACTGCGAATCGCGAATTGCGAATTGCTAATCGCGAATCTTCGCTGCGCGCGTCAGTAAGTCGGCCATCGTGTTGATGGCGTCGACGATGAGGTCGGTTTCGCGGGCGACGAGGGGGCTGACCGAATCGGCGAGCGCGAGTTGGGTTTGCCGCAACGGCGGTAGAGATTCTGGCGTCGCCCCCTCGCGCGCCGCGTCGGCCAGCCGCAAGAGGCTGATTTTCACTTCGGCCGAGAAAGGGGACATCGCAGGAATCGGTGTGTTGATCCCACGCTCGACGCCGGCGTGGAGCGCGAGCGCGCCGAGCGCGTGCCTGCGAATCGCGGCAAGGAGCCCGGCGGCAACACGCGACTGGATCCCCGCTTCGCGTTTCGGCTCCGACAACATCCGCTCGATGATTGCCTCGAGGTTCGATCTCGCCAGACGCGCGTCTGCGCGCAGTCGTCCAAGGTGCGCGACATCGGTTGGCGACGGGGCGGCATACGCATCGAGCAGCGCTCCGACGTACGCCGCCTGTGCGGTAAACATGCGCGCGAGTGCGGCTCGCGCGCTCGCCGCGGCCCAGGTTGGCCAGATCGCATAGATCACGAGTGCGATTGCGCCGCCGGCGATGGTGTCGATCGCCCGCGTCGTGATCGCCGCCATCTCGCCGACGCCGCTCAATTTCAGGATGAACACGACGTAGCCGGTGACCGCAACCGTGAATATCGTGTAGTTCATCCGGAACAGCGCGTAGCAGGCCCACACAAACACCAGCAGGAGCAGGATGACCGCGCCAGACTGCGGATGCAGTTCTCGCACGATCAACGCGGCGACGCCGCCACCGAGAATCGTGCCGGCGATTCGCGCCGCACCGCGCGCAAACGTGTCATGGAAATCCGGCTTCAACACCAACAGCGCGGTCATCGGCACCCAGTATCCGCGTGGCAAATGCTGCGCGCGATAAATGGTGGCGGCGATCGCAATCGCGGCGGCGAGGCGGAGTGCGTGACGGCAGGCGGTTGAATCGAGCGTCAGATTGGCCGTGAACGTCGCGAGCGCGTCGCCGACCGGGGGGAGTGCCCGAAGTGGCGGCACTCTGGTCGCGGCGACGCTTGCGGTGGATTTGGCGCTCGCCATCCCCGCGGTTCGCCATGCCGCCCGGATCTGGCCGAGCAGGCCGTCGATGGCGGCAGAGCGATGGAGCGTTGCAAGACAGGCGTCGATCGGTTCCCACAGCTTGCCCCGATCGTCGTCGGGGTCTCGCCCTTCCTCGAGCGCCGCGGCAATCTCGGCGAGCACCCGTCCGCATGCTCCAGCGAGCGAGGCCTGGCAGGACGCGTCGACATCGCCGTACACGCCCTGTTGCTCGGTCGCGACGCTCGCCAGGCTGGCCCTGATCCGCTCGGCTTCATCGAACAGCGCCTGGAATACGAACACGTCACCCGGACGGGCGAACGGCTGGGGGTCGTGTCCCGGTGGCGTCATGGCGGCGAAGGTATGCGGCTCGGGTGGGACATCGTTCAGGCGTGGCAACCGCGACGCGTAGCTCGCAAGCGCGCGGTACGCTGACGCGATCGTGCGGCGTTCGACCGAGAACCGCCGCAATGGCCAGATGCTCACGACCAGCAGCGTCTGGATCAACCCGCCGCCCAGAACGATCGCCGCGGCCCGTGCGGCGCCGGGCACATCGGCAGGAAAGCCACCGGCCACCAGCACGGCGACGACGCATTGGAGCCCGACGAACGCCGCGGCTGGTCCGATCGCCACGGCCATTCCACTGAGAAACGCGGCTCCCGTGGCCGCCACGACGGCCGCAGCATCGGAATGCCCCGCCAGCGCCCCGACAAAAATCGAGATCGCCATGCCGACCGCCGCGTAAACCATGACCGCGGCACGGCTGCGATAGGCACCCTGAAAGGATCCAAAACCAACCGATACGGCACCGATTGCGCCAAAGGCACCGATCGATGGTTGGCGAAGGAGCAGGCCGATGCCGACCGGGATCGCCACTCCCACCGTGCACCGAAGCGCGGCAGTCCCATCGAATTGCGACCAGTCAATGTGGACGGCCGGTGCGAGGATCTGGCGGAAGGTTGTGGAGATGGAAATGGAAATGGGAGTGAACCAGGAAACAGTTCTTAGTCTTGGGTTTTGGGTTCTCGGTTGGGGTTCTTAGTTTGTGGTTCGTCGTCGGTTTTCGGTTTTTGGTTTGGTTTTCAGTTTTAAGTTGTCGGACGGCCGCGGACTGTAAAAGTAGAACACAGCCAAGCGCTAAAACGACAAACTAAAACTAAAACCGAAAACTAAAAACTAAAAACCAAAAACTAAAAACCAAAAACTAAAAACCAAAAAACTAAAAACCGAAAACTAAAAACCGAAAACTAGAAACTGACTGAGAACCACGAACCAAAAACGAAAACTGATAACCAAAAACCCAAAACCAAGAACTGACGCTCAATGCGTCATAAACGTATGACCACGCGTTCCGTCCTGGAGCGCGTCGGCGAGCTCGGACGGATCGCTCCAGTCGCCGTCGAATCGGCGGCCGTTCACGAAGAATGTCGGAGTCGCAGAGACACGGCTTCGTCGGCCGGAGTCGATGTCGCGCCGAACCCGATCGCGCATCGCGCCGGATGCCAGGTCGTCAGCAACCGCGATCGGATCGACGCCGACTGCGGCAGCGTATTCGATCAGATCGTCGTGCTGCAGTGCATCCTGGTTCTGGTACAGCAGAGCATGCATCGCCCAGAACGCATCCTCTCCGCCGCGTTGGGCGACGGACTCGGCCGCTTCGGCGGCGGCCAGCGCGTGCGGATGCTGTTGAGCAGTTGGAAAATGTCTGAAGACGAACCGTACGTGATCACCGACATCTTCCAGCACCTGCTGCAGGATCAAGTGCGCAAATGCACACTCAGGGTCCTCGTAATCACCGTACTCGACCAGTGTGATCGGTGCGTCTGCCTGCCCTCGCACGTGTTCGTCGGGGCCAACGGGTAATGCAAGTATCGAAGATGAAAACGAATGCGCCATACCTTTCCAGGAAGCAAGACTGCGGCCCGCCACCGGTTGAGTTTCGGCCGACCTGCTGCGGGCTTGACCTCGGCAAGCGAATGGTTGAATAGAACAGGGGCTGCGTGCCTGAAGCGGTGATTCGCCGCCCCTGGGGTTGCGCCACGACATCGCTGGCTAGCCCATCGGCTCATCCGCGCTCGGGCCGTAAATCTGCGGAACCGTGGAACCCATTGGACGCAGATAGGTCGACAGCTGCCCGCGATGATGAATGATGTCGAAGAAGAACCCCCACGCGTTGCCCGAGGCGCTTTCCTTCATCACTTCCTGCCCCTGATACATGAAGGGAACCACGCGTTCCCAGTTCGCGGCCGAGAGCCCTTGCAGCGTCTTCGTCGCCGCTTCGTGGCTCGTGTCGTACGCCGACAGAACCTCTTTCATCGTCGGCGGTGCAGGAATCTCTTGCCATTCGAGCGTGCCTTTTGCCAGGCCATCTGCGAGGACCTTCTCTTCCCGCGCGATCAGCCAGGCGATCTCCCGCGCGGTGCGCGACTTCGGATCGGGGCGATAGGTGGATCCCTCCGGGATGCGCGACATTACCTTGCGGGTGGCGGCGGCTTCCTTTTCCCACAACTGCACAAACAGCGTTCGGTCGTCCATCGTTCTCTCCTTGCGCTTGCTCACCCGGTGGCGGGTGACTTTCGGAAAGGCGGAACTATGAGCGAACAAAATGCGAAAGTCAAGCGTTGACAGTGTCAATTCCCGCCCGCTATCGTCGCAAGCGATATCACTGCAACAACTCTGAAATCCCAAGCGTGAAAATCGGCGAACGAGCGTGCAGTGAGCTCACGCCAGCGGAGCGGGGCTTCGGGGTCCCCGCAAATGCACGTGTGGGAGAGTCCGAGGGCCCGTCGGAGTGAGTAATGTCGCGTAATCCCTGGACCGCCACGACCCGGACCACGCGTTCCCTTCACGTGCCGCGCCCTCTCGTCGGACGCTTTCTCGAGCCAGGCCAGCTGGTCGAGAGTCCCGAAACGCGGCTTCGATATCGGACGGAACGGCTGATTGGAGAAGGCGGCTTTGGCCAGGTGTATCTCGCCACCCGGCTGGGTCATTCGACGGTCGTTCCCGAGACGGTGTGCCTGAAGGTGAGCGCGCGCATCGACGGGTGGCTGCGCGAGGCGTATTTCGGTCAGTTGCTTGACGATCACCCGCGAGCGATTCGCGTGTTCGACATGTTTCCGCACATGCGCGCCGATGCCACGGTCATCTACTACCTGGTGCTCGAATATGCGGCGCATGGCGACCTCGGCGCCTATCTGCACCGCGAGGAAAAGGGCTGGCCGGAGCGCACCGTGCGCCGCGAAATCGCCGGCATTCTCGACGTGCTCCGCAAGCTGCATCGCGGCCAGCTGCTGCACCGCGATCTCACCCCGGTGAACGTCTTCGTGTGCGAGGGCCCGCGTCTCAAACTCGGCGACTTCGGCATCGTCCGGCAACAGAGCGATCGTCGCGGGATCACGGCCCACACGATGAACGCGATGACCGCGCCGAGCGATATTCTGGCCCGCGCCGTCCCCAAATGGCAGGCGCGCGACGACGTGTATCAGGTCGGGCAGCTCGTGGGCATGTTGATCCGAGGGAACGCGAGGGAGCGAATCCGGCCGACCGACGTCCGCGCCCTGCCCTGCAGCGATCACCTGAAGGAGATCGTCTATCGGTGCATCGGCGAACGCCGCAAGCGCTACGAGAGCGCCGACGATATGATCGACGCCCTTCGGAATCCGCCCGCGGAGCTGAAGACAGGTGTGCTGCGAACGCTGAAGGGAGTCCATCTCGCGTTCACGGGCATCCTCTCGAAGCGCCGGCGCGACGCGATTACCGCGGCGAAGCGGGCCGGTGCCATCGTCCACGGCATGCCGTCGATCCGAACCACCGTCGTCGTGCGGGGCCGGCCGAACGTTCAACAGGCGGCCGGTCGCGATGGCGGCCTGAAGCTAATGGAGATCAAGCGCTTGAGAGAGAAGGGGCACCGGATCACGCTGCTCAACGAGACGCAGTTCTGGCGCCTTGCCGCCAAGCGGTGACTCGCGTTTGTCTTCACGCGTGCCCCGGATCTCGCGAGGGAGCCCGCACCGGCCGCAGAAGCATTCAGCGAGAAGCCCGCAGCCAACATATGATGGACGAGGTTGATGGCTGAACCCCTGAACCTCGCCTTTCTCGGCTGCGGCTTCATTACGCGCGTCCACAGCCGTCAACTGAAACCGCTGCGGCGGGAATTCACCTGTAGCTATGCCAGCCGCGATCCGGAGAAGGCGGCGGCCTACTGCCGCGAGTTCGGCGGCCGCACGAGCTATCGCGACTACGAGAGCGCGATTGTCGATCCGATGGTGGACGCTGTAGTGATCGCCGTGCCCCCCCGTTTTCATCGAGAGCTCGCGCTTGCCGCGCTCGCCAACGGCAAGCACGTGCTCGTCGAGAAGCCGGCCTTTCCCGAGCTCGATGATTACCGTGCCGTGCAGGATGCGCGGAATCGCACCGGCCGCACCGTGCTGGTTGGAGAAAACGATCACTACAAGCCGCTCGCCGTCACGCTGCGATCGTTGCTGGCCGATGGCGCGATCGGCGATCTGGTGTTTGCGTGCTTCACGACGATTGTCAAGCGCCTCAAGACCGCCGACGACTGGCGCAATGATGAATACCTGGCCGGCGGCGACGCGTTTTTTGAAGAAGGGATTCACTGGCTGCACTTCGCCAACAGTCTCGGGCCGACGATCTCGTCGATTCACGGCTATCGGCCACTGCCATCGCGAAGTGGTCCTGATACCCGGGTCAAGAGCATGATGGTCGCGTTTCAGTATGCAGAGGGCGCCGTCGGGTCGCTGCTCTACTCGCGCGAGATTCCGTCGCTTTTCAAGGGCCTGCGGCTCTCGAAGCTGTTCGGCCGGCGAGGCATCATCACCTTCGAATCGAACGGCGTGTTCGTGATTGCGCGCGGCACGGGATTGCCACGCGTGATCCTTCCAGGGTTCCGCGATATTCGCGGTTACAAAGCCATGTATCGCGACTTCGCCGCGTCCATCAGGAACAACCGGCAGCCTGAAATGAGCATCGAGCGCGCCGCCCAGGATCACGCACTGATGGAGCGCGCGTATGAATCGCTGGTTCCGGATCACTCATCGCGAATCGCTCAGCCGTGACTCACATTCCTGATGAGCGGATTCGAGGATTCAACGATTCAACGATTCAAGGATTCGAGGATTAGTGATTCGAGGATTCAAGGATTAGCGATTCGCGATTAGCGATTAGGGATGAGCGATTCGATATAATTCACCCATCCCCGAGTGAACGACCTCTACGACATCGTCATCATCGGCACCGGTGCGGGCGGCGGGACCATCGCGCAGGCGCTTTCGCAGACGGACGCGCGGGTTCTGATTCTCGAGCGCGGCGACTTCGTTCCCCAAGAAGCGGAAAACTGGGATCCCGAGGCGGTGTGGAAGCACCTCCGCTACCGCACACGCGAGCGGTGGCTGGACGACCGTGGACAGGAGTTCACGCCTTACACGCACTACGGTGTGGGCGGTAACACGAAGTTCTGGGGCAGCGTGCTTTATCGTCTTCGGCGCGAGGACTTCCAGGCGATCGAGCACCTGGACGGCATCTCGCCCGCGTGGCCGATCGACTACGACACCCTGGCTCCCTATTACGACCGTGCCGAACTTCTGTATCAGGTGAGAGGCGCTGACGGTCTCGATCCCACGGAGCCACCGCGGTCGCCCTATCCCTACGATGCGATTCCGCACGCTCCCGAAATGGCGGCGATCGTCGAGAAATTGCGCGAGCAGGGTCTTCATCCATCGCCGCTGCCGCTCGGGTTGCTCAGAGTGGGTGAAGAGAACGGGTGCATTCTGTGCAACACCTGCAATTCGTTCGTGTGCAGATTGCACGCGAAAAGCGAAGCAGATGTCTGCTGCGTGCGTCCGGCGTTGTCGCGGCCGAACGTCACGCTCTGGACCAACGCGACGGCCACTCGACTGCACACCAATCCTTCCGGCTGTCGCGTCGACGCGGTCGACGTCGTTCGCGGCGGTGAGACGATTCGGGTTCGCGCTCCGCTCGTGGTTGTGTCGTGCGGCGCAGTCAACTCGGCGGCGTTGCTGCTGCGCTCCACGAGCGACAAGCATCCGGCGGGTCTCGCCAATTCTTCTGGCCTGGTCGGCACTCGCTACATGGCCCACCTGGCGACGATGATGCAGGGGTTCCATCCGCTGCGAAAGAACTCGACCGTCTTTCAGAAGACGGTGGCGATCAATGATTTCTATCTCCGCGGGTCGAAGACGCCGTATCCGCTCGGTCAAATTCAGTCGCAGGGGCGTACACACGGTGTGATGGCGCAGACCGTCGTGCCGTGGATTCCGGTGCAGGCGTACGATTTCTGGGTATCGCGGGGCGTCGACTGGCTCGTGATGTCGGAGGATCTGCCCTCGCCGGCGAATCGCGTCACCATCGACCCGCAGGGCCGCATCCAGCTGCACTATCGGCCGAATAACGTCACGGCGCACAAGCGTCTCGTTGCCGAAACCAAGCGCATTCTGCGTCGCCTCGGCTACTGGCTTGTCGTCACCCATTCGCACGGCAGTACCAACACCACGCACCAGTGCGGCACGTTGTGCTTCGGCACCGATGCCCGCACCTCCGTTCTCGATCCGTTCTGCCGCGCCCACGACGTCGAGAACCTCTTCGTCGTCGATGCCTCGTTTTTTCCGTCGTCGGCAGCGGTCAATCCCGGGCTCACCATCGCGGCACAGGCGCTCCGGGTTGCGGATCACATCAGAGACACAGAACTATGAAAGCGCGCTCGTTCAGTCACAGCGGCATTACGGTCTCCAACTTCAACCGCGCAGTGAAGTTCTACGACGAAGTTTTCGGCTGTCCGCTCGTCGGGGTGGCGGACACCCCGCCCGACCGCGTGCGGACGTTCTTTGGCGTCGCCGCCGAGCACTGCAGCTGCAAGATTGGATGGATTCGTGTTCCCGGCGGAGCCGTTCTGGAGATCTTTGCCTTCGAGCCGCAGATTCCACCCTCGGCGATTCCCTGGAACCGCGTTGGATTGACGCATATTTCCTTCGATGTCCGCAATCTGCAGAAGTGGTACGACTACCTGCAATCGCGCGGCGTCGAGTGTGTGACGAAGCCGGAGCGCTCGCCGCGCGGTCACTCGTTCTTCTTCGCGAAGGATTTCGACGGCAACCTGATTGAGCTGATGGACCTCGGCTACAAGTACCACGTGCTCAAGTGGCTGGGCCCGCTCGGCGGGTGGATTTTCAAGAGGGGGATGTACAAGCAGTACTACTCATAGGGTGCCAAGGGTGCCAAGGGTGCCAGGAGTGCCAGGGGTGCCAAGGGTGCCAAGGGTGCTACGAGTGCTAAGAGTGCCATCGGGTGGCCTTTGCCCGCGGCTTCGGCCTTGAGCGCCTCTTCTCGTGTGCTTCGCCTTTCGTGGCTTCCGCCTTTGGTGGCTTCCGCCTTTAGGCGGAAGATTGTGTGGAGGACGGATAAAATGCCGACATGAAGACGCACGCGATTATTGCGATTCTGGCCGCTGCGGTCGCCACAGTCGCGACTTCCTCCATCGGCGCCCAGCCGGGACGTCCGCCAAACTTCATCATCATCCTTGCCGACGATCAGGGGTATGGGGATCTCGGCAGCTATGGTCATCCGACGCTTCGCACGCCCAACATCGATCGCATGGCCGCCGAAGGGCAGCGCTGGACGAGCTTCTACGCCGCTCCCGTGTGCACGCCGAGCCGCGCGCAGCTGATGACCGGCAGACTCGCGGTGCGAACCGGCCTGGCTGGCGGCGTGCTGTTTCCGGACTCCACAGGCGGTTTGCCGCCGAGCGAGATCACGATCGCCGAGCTCCTCAAGACTCGCCGCTACTCGACGGCCGCAGTCGGGAAGTGGCACCTCGGGGTGTTGTCCGAATACCTGCCGACGAACCAGGGCTTCGACTCGTACTTCGGGATCCCGTACTCGAACGACATGGATCAGACCGGTGGCGACCTCACCGCCGATGAGCGCTTCCGTCGCTACATGGATCCCAAGATCGAGTTTTTCAACGTTCCAATCATGCGCAACGGCTCGATCGTCGAACGGCCGGCGCAGCAGACGACGCTGACCAGGCGGTACACGGACGAGGGAATCGCATTCATCAAGGCGCACCGGGATCAGCCGTTCTTTCTCTACCTGGCGCACAATCTTCCTCACATGCCGCTGTTTCGTTCGAAAGACTTCGAAAACCACAGTCAGCGCGGTCGGTATGGGGACGCGGTCGAGGAAATCGACTGGAACGTCGGACGGATCCTGACCACGCTGCAGGATCTTGGCATCGAGAACAACACCCTTGTCGTGTACTTGAGCGATAACGGTCCGTGGGCTCCGTATCGCGAACAGGGAGGGTCCGCCGGACTGCTGCGCGGCGCCAAGTCGTCGACGTGGGAAGGGGGCATGCGCGTGCCCGCGATTTTCTGGTGGCCCGGTACGATCAAGGCGGGTGTGGTGACCGGCATTGGATCGGAGCTCGATGTGTTGCCGACGATCGCCAGCCTCGCCGGAAGCGTCCCCCCGTCGGATCGCGTCATCGATGGCTACGACTTGTCGCGAACGCTGACGCGCGGCGATCCGAGCCCGCGACATACACTCTTCTACTACGCCAGCACGGGCAGCGGTGTCTTGAGCGCTGTGCGGCATGATAGTTACAAAGCGTTCTTCGTTCTACCGGCCGGTGAGGGTTCAGCAGCCGCGTCATCGAAATCGAACCCGGAGCTGTACAACCTTGATCAGGATCCGTCGGAGAGATTCGACCTCGCCGACACGCATCCCGACATCGTCGCTGAATTGCGGACGCTCGCAGATGAGCATGCGCGGACGGTCGTCGCGGTCAAGAACCAGATTGCGACTCGAGTTCCGAAGAAAGGGCCGCGGCCATGAGCCGACGCGTCGCACCTGCGATTCTGATCGGGCTCGTCGCCGTTGCGGCGTGTCGCGGGGGAACTGACGGCCGTCAGGGCTCCGTCGAATCCGGTTCCGCCGCTCACGTGCACGCGCAACCAGCCGCCGTCGACGACTCACGGCCGTCGCCTTCGATCAACAAAACACCAGCTCCCAGGCCTGCGCCCGCTGGAATGGTGTGGATTCCGGGCGGCGCGTTCTGGATGGGGTGCGAGAACTGCGGCATGCCTGATGCGCTCCCGGTTCATCTCGTCTCGGTCGCCGGATTCTGGATGGATGCGACCCCGGTCACCAACGCGGATTTCGATCGCTTCGTCCGCGCCACCAAGTACGTGACCGTCGCCGAGCGGACTCCCGACCCGAAGGATTTCCCCGGCGTTCCGGCCGAGAAACTCGTCCCCGGTTCGGTCGTGTTCACGCCCCCCACCCATCCTGTGGCTCTCGACGACTACTCGCAATGGTGGAGCTATGTCGCCGGAGCGAACTGGCGACACCCTGAAGGGCCGGCGAGCAACTTGAAGGGCCGCGAGGATCATCCAGCGGTCCAGATCGCGTTTGAGGACGCGCTCGCTTACGCGAAATGGTCCGGCAAACGGCTGCCAACGGAGGCCGAGTTCGAGTTTGCCGCCCGCGGTGGACTCGATCGCAATCTGTATCCGTGGGGCAATGAGCTGCGCCCAGGTGGAAAGGTTCCGGCCAATATCTGGGAGGGGCACTTTCCCGACGTGAACAATCAGGCGGACGGTTACCTCAGAACCTCTCCCGTGACCGCGTTTCCTGCCAACGCTTACGGGCTGCACGATGTCGGCGGCAATGTCTGGCAGTGGTGCGCCGATTGGTATCGGCCCGACTACTACCGCACGTTCAGCGATCCGAACACTCCGGCCTCAAATCCCACGGGTCCTCAATCGAGCTTCGACCCCGAAGAGGCCGGCGCGGCCAAACGCGTGACGCGCGGCGGATCGTTCTTGTGTAGCGGTGAATATTGCTCGCGATACCTCGTCGGCAGCCGCGGCAAAGCGGAGGTCAGCAGCGGCTCGTCGAATCTCGGTTTCCGTCTGGTGAAATCAGCGGAGTAGGTTCGCTGCGTGCCAGCGTCAGCGGTCGACGGCCTGCGATTTCTGCGGCGCGGCACTCGCACGGTCGTCGCTCGGCAGCACACGATGTGAGGCGAGAAACGAGCGAATCGCACCGTAGAAGCGTTCGGTGTCGATCGTCGTCGCATTGACGTGGCCGCCGTGCACCTCGACGAAGGTCTTGTCCCCTCGAGCCGCGTCGTACAGACGCCGACCCTCGGCGATCGGAATCACTCCGTCCTCGGGACTATGCAGGAATAGCATCGGCGCGCGAACGCGATCGATTCTCCGAATCGAATCGAAGGGGTTTCGCATCAGCAGCCGGATCGGGAAGAACGGATACTGCTGCTGCCCGATGTCGACGAGCGAGGCCGGCGCGCCTTCGAGGATCAGCGCGGCCGAATCGACACCTGACGCGAGCGTGACGGCGACCGCGGAGCCGAGAGACCACCCATAGATCACCAGGCGTGATGCGGGCACCCGCCGGACGGTTCGCAGGTACTCGTATGCGGCCTGGGCGTCAGCCGCGAGCGCCGCCTCGGTCGGCAGGCCATCCAGTCCTCCGAACCCGCGATACTCCGGAGCCATCACGTTGAGCCCGAGTTTCCTGAGCTCCGTGTAATGCGCGATGTTGACCTTCGCCGCAATCGTGGCTGCGTTGCCGTGCAGAAACAGCACCCACGGACCGTCGACGCTGGCCGGCGCCGCCTTCATGACCCACGCGAACTGCCGCACGCCGTCGGTACGCGGAACGTCGATCTGTTCGTATGGAAACAACGGACGGCCACCGCTCAGCGTTCGTCCCGCCTGGAAGACCAGCCGGGTTTCCTGGCTTACCAGATACAACACAGCAGCGGCGTATCCCATGGCGGCGATCAGCAGCAGGGCGACCGTCGCCCGCAGCGGTCGCGGCCTCCACCGAGGTTGTCGCCGTCGTTCGGGTCCTGAGTACTTCGGGGTTCGAGGGATCATCCGCCTCGCGATTATAAGGGTTGCGATATTCTTTGTGGATATGGCTGAGCCGTCGCGTCGACTTTTCCTCCGGCATGCCACGCTTGTCGCCGCCGGCGCAGCCGTCCTGCGTCAGGTCCAGTCGGTGCACGCCTCCGCGCAAGCTCCCACAGCTCAGGATGCCGTGGCCACGATGCGTGCGCAGACTGGAAGCGTACCAATCGCCACGACGATGCTCAGCGAGCGGCTGGTCATGCTTTCAGGGCCCGGCGGAAATGTCGTCGTTCTGCACGGGCCGGACGGCAAGCTCGTGGTCGACTCCTTTCTGCAGCCAGCCTGGTCGCGATTGCGGTCGATGCTGGACGCCCTCGGCGGCGGTGCGGTCAAAGTGCTGATCGACAGCCATTGGCACATCGACCATGTCGACAACAATGCCCGGTTTCGCGAAACCGGCGCCGATGTGCTGGCGCATGTGAATACCCGGACGCGTCTCACGCAACCGCACGATCTGGTTGGGATGCATTTGGAGCCCGCACCGGCCGATGCGCTTCCGACCGAGACATTCACCGACCGGCGATCGATCTCGATGAACGGCGAGCTGATAGCGGTCGCGCACGTCCCCCCGGCGCACACCGACACCGATGTGTTCGTACACTACACGCGCGCGAATGTCCTGCACATGGGGGATGTGTTCTTCAACGGCGTCTATCCGTTCATCGATACGACAACCGGCGGCAACATCAACGGAATGATTGCCGGCGTCGACCGCGCGCTGGCGATGACCAACGCGCGGACGAAGATCGTCCCCGGCCACGGTCCGTTATCCGATCACGCCGGCCTGCTGAGATATCGCCGCGTGATTGCCACGGTTCGCGATCGGGTACTGGACATGAAGCGCGCGCACAAAACGCTGGCGCAGGTGCAATCGGCGAGACCGAGCGCGCAATTCGACGCGCAGTGGGGCAAGGGGCGGCTCGCGCCGAACGATTTCGTGGCGCTCGTCTACTATACGTTGTGAAGGACGGGTTGCGGGTCGGTTCTTGGTTTTGGGTTTTCGGTTTTTGGTTTTGGTTTGTGGTTTTTGGTTTTAGGTTGGTTTGTGGTTTTAGGTTGGTTTGTGGTTTGTAGTTCTGGTT
>JBPYFA010000484.1:0-9337 GCA_051986585.1 Vicinamibacterales bacterium
TAGTTGAAGCCGAACGAGAAGCCGTTGCGGAAGCGTCGGTTCAGGTTCGCCTGCAGAGAGTGATACGTGTCGTGGAAGTCGGTCGTGTTCTGGTTGATCGTGCTGAAGCCCTGATACGGCCGGAGCAGATTTGTGGTGAGCGCGTTCTGCGCCGGGACCGCTGACGCACCCTTCGTCTGGTCCTGATACTGCGGCAGGTACGCGGTGCCGAAGTCGACGGCGTTCAGGTTGACGACGTTGCCGCCCTGGAGGCCTCCGAGACGGTTGTAGCCATGGTTGCCGACATAGGAGACGTCGAGTGACGTCGCCCACGGCATTGCCATCTGGACGCCCATCTGCCACTGCGCCGAGGCCGGAACCTTCGCGTCGTACTGGAAGGTCACGAGCGCCGGAACCGGCTGCAGGTTCAGACCGCTGAGCAGCGTCTGCAACTGGCCGTTGCGCAGGTCCGTCGATGTGGCGATCGGCGGGTTGCCGGGGATCGAGAAGACCGTGTTGCCGTCGGGACGGTCGTAGAAGATGCCGCCGCCACCGCGGATGACGATGCTCTGGTTGCCCGAGATGTCGTAGGCAGCGCCGAACCGCGGTCCGACGACGAGATTCGGCCAGGTGTAGCCAGTCTTGGCAATGCCGTCGCCCGCCTGCTTGATACCGTTCAGCGGGTTGCCGGTGCCAGGAATCGGCGTGCCGATGGCCGCCTGCGTGTTAGAGGCGCCCGGAGCGGTCAGGATCTGGCCGTTGCGTGGATCCATCGCGTTCAGGGTGTTGCCCGTGCAGGTGACGGCGCCGTTGCTGCAGCCAGGAACGTAGAGCACCGGGGCCGCACTCTTCGACCACTGAGCCGGGAAGAAGTTCGACATCTGCTGGAACTGGTCGTACTGCGGCTGCTGGTGGGTCAATCGGACGCCATAGTCCAGGGTCAACCGGCTGTTCACCTTCCAGTTGTCCTGCACGTAGCCTTCCGTGTTGTTGTAGAGCATGCTGCCTTCGACGAACTTGGAGGCCTGCAGATACTGCTGGAACACGCCGGTCGCGGCGTTGGCGAACCCAAAGCCGGTGTCGAGCGCATTGTTCGTATCGTTGCCGAAGTTGACGAAGCCCTGGAACGACAGGTTGGCCACGCCGCCGGCGCCGACGTTCTGCGCCTTGTAGCTATGGTTGTTGTAGAACCCGGTCTTCATCGTGTGCCGGCCCGCAACCTTGGTCAGCGAGATCGAGACGTCCTGGGTTCGGTTGATATTCAGCCAGCCCGGGTACCGCTGATTCGGAGGAGAAGGCAGTGCGTTCACACCACCGATGCGGCCTCCCCAGCCGAACACCGGCGGGAGATTGAGCTTGGTGCCATCCCAGAAAGCGGGCTTGACGTCCTGCATGACCTGATAGGCATAGGACTGCTGCGGCACGATCCCGGCGTCGTTGTAAATCAACGGGAAGCCGGGCAGGCTCGAGAGCCGGTTGGCCGAGTCGTTCACCAGAATGCCGTTTTCGTTGCCGCCGGTGAGCTCGTTGCGGATGAAGCCATACGTGCCTTCAAGGAAGGTCGTCGGGCTGATCGTGTAGTTGGTCGTGATCGCGTAGTTGGTGATGAACGGATACGGGCTCAACACGTCGGTGAATCCAGGAATGAGTCCCGGCGTGGTGAGGGGGGCCTGACGCTGACCGGAGTACTTGCCGGTGACGCGCAGCTTCGACGACAACTGGTAATCCAAACGGATCGCCGGCTGCTGCACCGTCTGCGCAACCTTGGGCGGATCGATTTGCAGGTTGTAGTTGCTGTTGGCGGCCTGGGTCAGGTTCGGAAGCGGATAACGGTTGAGCAGCGCGATTCCCGGCTGGTAGAGCGCACTCGCCGGAATCCTGCCGAGAACGCCGCCGTCGGCGAAACACCCGGACGTGTCGGCCGCCGTGCACGGCGAGCTCGAGGCCGGGTTATGAATGAGGTTGAACAGCGCGCCGTTGTTGTCGAGCGTCTGCGAGAAATCGCCCGCGCGCTCGGCTGCGGTCGGTACGCGAAGACGGATCGGGTTACCGTTATTGATTGGGTTGTTCGTGGGACGATATTCGTGGCTATAGAAGAAGAACAGCTTGTTCGAGCCGCCCGGCTTGCCAACGGGACCGCCGATTGAGTACCCGAGCGTCTTGAAGGAGGACTTCGGCTTCGGGTCGCCGTTCTTGTCGTTCACCCACGAGTTCGTGTACCAGTCCGAGTTGCCCTGCAGATCGTAGGCCGATCCGCGGAACCGGTTCGTGCCGCTCTTGGTGACCGCGGTGATCTGCAGTCCGCTCGAACGGCCGAATTCAGCCTGGTAGCCCTGGGTCAGGATCTTCACTTCCGCGATGGACTCGACGTTCAGCGAAAGCATCTGGCCGTTGTTGCCGGTATCCATGGCCGAGATGCCGTCCATCATGATGTTGTTCTGGCCGACGCCGCCGATGCGGGTTCCGCCAGCGGACGCGCCGCCCGCCTGCACGCCAGGGGTGAGCGCCGTCAGGCTCGTGAAGTTGCTGTGCTGAATCGGCAGGTTCTCAACCTGCTCGGTTGAAATCGCGAACGAGCGCTCCGCGCTCTGCGACTGTACGAGGGCAGCTTCGGCAGTGACGTTCACCGTTTCGGTGGCGCCGCCGACTTCCAATACGAGCGTCGGCACGCCAACGCGGTCGCCGCCGCTGACCTTGATGCCCTGCCGGCGGACGGTCTTGAACCCGTCCATCGAGACTTCCACGGTGTACGTATCCGCCGTTACGTTGGGGATAACGTAATCACCGGCCTCGTTCGTAGTAACAGGCGCGGTTTTGGTACCTCGCGCTTCGCTGATGAGTACGACGGTTGCGCCCGGGACTACCCCTCCCTGTGCGTCTTTTACGGTACCGGCAACGTTACCGGTCGTAATCTGGGCCGCGACGGGACTGGCTGCAATGAGCAGCCCAATCAGCGCCGCGAACATTCCTCGCCCACACGCTTTCATCACACTCCACCTCCGGCAAAGGAGCAGTCGGCGCCGGGAGAGCTCGCGGCGTCCGACACTTCTCTATTTGAGCAAGCCGGGCGGTTTTACCATGGCGGCGAGGGGTTGTCAACGAAACGTCGCCACCGGGTCAAATCCATGCAAAAATGTCGTTTTTGTTAGATGTAAACCGTTACGCTGGCCCCAGGGGGAGTATGTCTTTCGGGATATTGCCGACACGTTTGGTACCTTGGTAAACGGCGCGCGACATTTGAGGAGTATATGGGGCAGTTGCCAGTCACCAGTCGTCAGTTACCAGTTTCCAGTTACCAGTTACCAGTTTCCAGTTACCGGTTTCCAGTTTCCAGTTTCTATAGTTTCTGAGGACTGGGCTGGAATCGAGCAGCGAACTGAAAACCAAGAACTGAAAACCAAGAACTGAAAACCGGGAACGGGTAACTGGAGACTGGCAACTGGTAACTGGAGACTGGCAACTGGTAATTGGAGACTGGCAACTGGTAATTGGAGGCACTCATGAAATTCAGCGGTTCGAGAGCATCGCGGGCAATGGTCTTGTGTGGTGGCGCGATGCTCGCGATGACGATTAGCGGGACGGCCCAGCAGCCCGACCCTCAAGCGCCGCAAGGGCGAGGCGGACGGGGCGGCGGGCGCGGCGGCGTCGGGCCGGCGCTCTTTACCGTTGCCGACTCTAATAAGGATGGCGCCATCACCCGCGACGAGCTCAAAGGTACTTTTGACAAGTGGTACACCGCTGCCGATACGGCCAATGCGGGATCGATCACTCAGGCGCAACTCGCCAGCGTGATCACCGCCGCGTTTCCACCGCCGCCGCCTCCTCCACAAGCACAGGCGGAGCCGTGCGGCGGGCGAAGCAGCAACCCGCAAGTGCCCTGCGCCGCCGATGTCGAAAAGATGAAGGCGGCGCTTCCTGCCAAGGCGCCCGCGAAACCGTCCAGGCCGCACAAGGTGCTCGTGCTCGGGCACGCGTCAGGATTCGTCCATTCATCGATCCCGCTGGCCGCAGCCACGGTCGACGAGATGGGCAAGAAGCTGGGAACCTGGACGACGGTGATTACCTACAACCCCGCCGACATCAATACTGAGAACTTGAAGCAATACGACCTCGTGTTCCTCGACAGCACCACCGGATGCTTCCTCGACGATCCGGCCGACAAGGCGGCGACCGATGCGCGACGGGCGGCGCTGCTTGATTTCGTCCGCAGCGGCAAGGGGATCGCGGGGATCCACGCGGCGACCGACTCGTATCACGGCTCGGGCACGTCATGCCCAACCGGCGCTCCGGCAGCAGCCGGCGCCGGCGGCCCGGCGCCAGCGGGCGGTGGCGGATTCGGAGGACGGGGCGGCGGCGCGGGGGGCACGCTCTCGACCGCGATCTTCGCCGACGGCGACGCCAACAAGGATCAGAAGTTGACGCGCGCAGAGATGACCGCGGTGGCCGACGCGTGGTACGACAAACTGGATACGCAGAAGACCGGCAACGTCGCGCAGGCGGACTTCGCGACCCGAATCGCGACGGTGATGCCGCAACCGCAGCGTGGGCGTGCGAACGCTGCCGCGTCTGCCGACAACGCCGCGCCCTCGCAGCCTGGCGGCAACCCGTACTGGCCCGAGTGGAACAAGATCATCGGCGGCTACTTTAAATTCCACTGGGTCGATCCGCAGGAGATCGTCTACAAGATCGACGATCCGAAGAGCCCGCTCACCCAGATGCTCAAGCCCGGGTTCATCGTCCACGACGAGACCTACACGTTCAACCAGGACTCGTTTTCGCGAACCAACGTCCACGTGTTAACCAGCATCGATTACGACAAGATGTCGCCCGAGGACAAGGCCAAGGAATCCGGACCCCGTACTGATCATGATTACGCGTTGAGCTGGATCCGGCGCGAGGGGAAAGGGCGCGTGTTCTACATGGCCCACGGCCATCACGAGCGGAACTACGCCGTGACGCCGTTGCTCGAACATCTGCTCGCCGGCATGCAGTACGCGCTCGGCGATCTCAAGGCCGACGACAGCCCGAGCGTGAAGCCGGGCAGCAGCACGAAGCCGACGACGGGGAAGAAGTAAGGTGCTTCCACCTAAAGGTGGAAGCCACAAGATTAATAACGTAGCGTCCGGCTTTAGCCGGAAGGTTCGGCCGCTACAAGATTAATAACGTGGCTTCCGGCTTTAGCCGGAGGTTCCGCCGCAGGCGGGGTCCTCGTGGCCCCGCCTCAATGACGATGATGTAAATGCTGAATGCTGAATGTTGAATGCTGAATTTGGTGCCGATCTGGCAACGGGGCCAAGACCTTCAGCATTCAGCATTCGAAATTCAGCATTTTCAGTCCGATCTCCTGATGAGCGGCGCGCCGGGAACCCTGTTGAACGCCTCGGAATGATCGAGCGCGCGTTTCAGGGCGCGCTGGGTCAGGCGCGCATGTTCCCGCGCGATCGCCTCCGCGCGTCCGCCTTCCCGCTGCTCAATCGATTCGACGATCGCGCGATGATGCTCGATCGCGATCAACGCTTCGGTGTTGCCATCGTCGGGCGCCGGCCAGCTGAAGACTAACGCGCCCGGCGCAGCAAACGGCAGCGCGATGATGCGTTCGATCGCGGCGCGGAGCATCGCGCTCTTCGCCAACCGCCACAGACCCGCGTGGAAAGCCTCGTTGATCTCGATGTAGCGGACGAATCGATCGCGGGTCATCGGCAGCAGTTCTTCGGCTTGCCGGCAATGGAGCTTCAGCGCACCGAGTTCTTCTGCGCTTCGCAGGCGCTCGGCCGCCATGCGGGCCGCCGTTCCTTCGAGCACTCCCCGGAGCTCGATCGCATCCCAGATGTCATCGAGCGCGAAGGCGCGGACCCTGAACCCTGTCGTCTCCAGCGCTTCGAGCAGTCCTTCATGCGCCAGCCGATCGAGCGCCAGCCGAACCGGCGTACGCGACGCCCTGAGCCGCGGCACCAGCGACAACTCCGCCAGCCGCTCGCCGGGCTTGAAGTCCCCGCGCAGCAACATCTCGCGCAGCGTCAACACGACGCGTTCTGTCTGCGTGCGAGCGTCAGCGATCATGAATCCTTCATCCCTGGTCCCTCATCCCGAATCCCTGATCGTCGAATCCCTGATCATCGAATCTCTCATCTTCTAATCGTCGAATCCTTGAATCGTCAATCGCCCCCTTCAGAGGCTCGGATCGTGGTGCACGATTCACGGATTCATGGATTCAAGGATCCAAGGATTCAAGGATTAGCGATTCGGGATCAGGGATGAGGGATTAGGGATTAGGTATTGCCCCCCCATATCTCTTTCGCTGTTTGAGCCACGAGTTCCAGCTTCATCCGCTGTTCGTCCTGGGTCAGCCGATTGCCTTCGTGCGTGGACGCGAATCCGCACTGCGGACTGAGCGCCAGCCGCTCGAGGGGAACGATTCGCGCTGCCTCGTCGATGCGGCGCCGCAGCTCGTCGCGCGATTCCAGCGTCGGCGTCTTGGAGCTGACCAGTCCGAGCACCACAGTGCGATCACCGGGCACGTGGCGCAACGGCTCAAATGTGCCCGACCGCTCATCGTCGTATTCGAGAAGAAAGCGGTCGAAGCGTGCCCGCGAAAAAACCTTTTCGGCGATCCGATCGTAGCCGCCCGACGCGTAGAACATGCTCTTGTGATTGCCGCGGCAGATGTGAATGCCGAACGTCACGCCCGGGTGCCCTTCGATGATCGCGTTGTCGAGCTCGATGCAGGCGTCGAGCATCTTGTCGGGATCGCTGCCGCGCTGACGATAGCCTTCGCGGATGGTTTCATCGAGCAGCGCGGCGTACTGAGGCGCGTCGATCTGGATGTACTCGCACCCGAGCCGCTTCAGTTCCGCGATTTCCCGGCGGGTGAAATCGACGAGATCAGCGAGGTAGGCATCGCGCGTGGCGTAGGCGGCCTGTGATTTCTGCGGCTCGTAGTAGGCGGAGGCCTGCTGCGCGCTGACCAGTGTGATCTTGACCGGCTTCTTGGTTCGACCGCGAAGATAGGTGAACTCTTCGACGCTCATCTGCCTGCGCCATCGAAGCTTCTCGACCACCACCGGCCGCGCCACGGTGCTGTCGTGACCTTTACCGTCGCGGAAGGTAATCGACCAGCCGCCGAACTTGTCGAACCCCTCGAGCGCCTCGGCGAGATGGCCGAAAAACGCATACCGACGCATCTCGCCATCCGTAATCACGTCGAGCCCGGCGTTTTCCTGTAACGCGACCGCATCGAGGACCGCGCGATCCTCGATCAACTTGAATTCCGCGGCGGAGAGTTCCCCGCGTTCGTGCTTCTGCCGCGCCTCGATCAGGGAAGGCGGGCGGAGCAGGCTTCCGACAACGTCACTTCGTGCACGCATAAGATTGGGCTGATTCTAGTTCGCCTGGATGGTCAATTGCATGCAGTTTGTTGTTTCTGACGTTTGATTGGCCTAGAATTCCGGTCGTTTGGCTGATATTTGCATGCAATTGTGTCAGGTGGACGGATGACGACGGTGGGTCGCAGCCGCGTTCTTCCGGCCGACACGATCGTCGAGCGCCGTGACGACGGCACACTATTCGCGCGCTCACCGCATCGGCTTGGGCCATACCCCGCGAGGATCACCGATCGGCTCGAGCACTGGGCCCGCGTCGCGCCGAACCGCATCTTTCTGGCGGACCGACGCGCGACCGCCGGGTGGCGGACGCTGTCGTACGGAGAGGCGCTGACGCAGGTTCGCAACGCCGGTCAGGCGCTGCTGAATCGTCGTTTATCCAACGATCGTCCGGTCGTGATTCTCTCGGGCAATAGCATCGAGCATGGCGTCCTGGCGCTTGCCGCGATGTACGTCGGCATCATGTATGTACCGATCGCGCCGTCCTATTCGCTGCTGGCTCGCGATTTCACGACCCTTCGTGCCCTCTGGGACGCGCTGCATCCGGGTCTGGTGTTTGCGGCGGATGTCGCACCGTTCGCCCGCGCGCTAGCGTCGGTCCAGGCGCCCGAGCTCGTGGCGTGCTCCGGCGAACCGTCGATCTCCTGCACGCCGTTCGATGTGCTAGTGCAGACGCCGGCGACGACCGCCGTCGATGACGCGAATGCGCGTGTCGGACCGGCCACGATCGCGAAGCTGCTCTACACGTCCGGGTCGACTGGACGACCGAAGGGCGTGATCAACACGCAGGAGATGCTCTGTTCGAACCAGGAAATGCTGCGCACGGTGCTGCCGCTTCTCGGCGACGAGCCGCCCATCCTCTGCGACTGGCTCCCCTGGAATCACACCTTTGGCGGCAACCACAACTTCGGCCTCGTGCTTTTTAACGGCGGCACGATGTACATCGACGACGGGAAGCCGACGGCATCGGCGTTCGACACGACCGTGCGCAACCTCAAGGAAATTGCGTCCACGTCGTACTTCAACGTGCCGCGCGGTTACGATCTGCTGGTTCCACACCTGCGCGGCGATCCGGAATTCTGCCGTCATTTCTTCAGCCGCCTGAAGATGCTGTTTTGCGCCGCCGCATCGCTCCGGCAACAGATCGCCGACGATCTGACCGAGATGGCGACCAATGCAGCCGGCGTTCGGATTCCGTTCGTCACTGGCCTCGGGGCCACCGAAAGCGCGCCGTTCGCCTTGTGCGCCGGAGACGCCGACTTCACCGGCGGCCGCATTGGCGTGCCGGCTCCAGGTGTCGAGCTGAAATTGGCGAAGGTCGGCCAGCAATGGGAAGGCCGCCTTCGCGGCCCCAACATCACTCCTGGCTACTGGGCCGACGAGGATCTCACCCGGCAATCGTTTGACGAGGATGGATACTACAAGCTCGGCGATGCGCTTGGTTTGTTCGACCCTGACGATCCTTCGAAGGGTTTCACTTTTCAGGGGCGCATCGCGGAGGATTTCAAGCTCTCGACCGGAACCTGGGTCCGAGTCGGGCCGCTCCGCGCCCGGCTGATCGCCGAACTCGGCGATCTCGTGCACGACGTGGCGATTGCCGGTCCTGATCGCGATTTCGTGACGGTGCTGCTGTTCCCAAATCTGGAGCGTTGCCGCGTGCTGTGCGGTCCGGCCGGCCGGGAGCTGCCGCCGGAAGAACTGATCCGCACAGCCGTGGTCACATCCCGTGTGACGGAAGCGCTCGAACGTCTCGCGCAAGAGAGCGTGGGCTTGTCGACCGTCGTCGCGCGTGCAATGGTGATGGAGCAGCCACCATCGATCGATGCGCACGAGACCACCGAGAAGGGCTCGATCAATCAGAAGGCGGTGCTCGGCAACCGCGCGGCGCTGGTGGAACTGCTGTACACGGACCCACCGCCTTCACACGTGATTCAGGTATTCGTCCCGTGACACAGACAGCCAAGCTGGACGTCGGACGC
>JBPYFA010000485.1:0-6096 GCA_051986585.1 Vicinamibacterales bacterium
CAACGGCGGCGGTGAAGCTCGCACACGAGGCGATGACAGGCGGCAATGCTGAAACGGCAGAGGAAGAGATTCCGCTGGCGATGCTGCCTCGCGAGGAACGTTCGCGGGACCGCAAACGGGGACGCCACGCCAGCGACTCCTCGTCGCGTGAACGGGTCGAGCCGCGCGCACGGCGGAGTAGAGGGCGAGATCGCGGCTCCGAGGTGGACGTCACCCGTCTCTACATCGGCCTGGGCAGGCGAGCTGGCGTCAGACCGGCCGATCTGGTCGGCGCTATCGCCAACGAGGCTGGCGTGAACGCGAGGAGTATCGGGTCCATCGAGATCGCCGACCGTTTCTCGATCGTCGAGGTCCCGGATGAAGTGGCCGACGACGTCATTGGCGCGCTTCGGAGCACCACCATCCGCGGAAAAAGAGTAATGGTGCGCCGCGACCGAGCCGGGGCGGATGGTAGAGATTGAGGAGCTGCAGTCCGTCGATCTGACCGCGGCGAGCGGACACGATCGGCGCCCGGATCAAGTTCCGCAAACATACAGTTACCGACCGGGCTGGAGTCCGTCCTCAGACAAATGCCAGCCCATCGAAATGAGACCGCAGCGAGGCCGCGGGCACTCAGCTCGGAGCTCCGAGCGGGCGCAGAGCGCGCCCACGGGCTGGACGGAGCTCTTGCCGCAGCTCTCGAGCGGGTGGCCCGGATCGCCGCTACCAGCCTTCGAGTCCCCTCGGCGGCGGTCGTCCTGCTCGGGCAGGACCGGCGATGCTTCGCCGGTGGTGCAGACGCCCATCCATGGTTGTCTCGTGATCCGGGAGCTCTGTTTCGAAACGGGCTCGCCGCGAGTGTCCTGGAGACCGACACACCCGTCGCACTGAACGACAGCTGCGCTGCAGCCGCCAGCTCTGATCCCGATTCGCCGCACTCGCTAGGCATCGCTGGTTTCCTTGGCATTCGTGTGGCCGGCACTTCCGGTGAGCCAATCGCGATAGTCGTGGCGATTGATTCCCAGCCCCGCGAGTGGCGCCCGAACGAGATCGAGCATTTCTCCGAGATCGCCGCTTCGGCTGTCACCGAAATCGAGTTGCAGCGACGCACGGTCGAAGCCGAGCGCATCGAGCGCCAGCTTCGGCACGATGCGCTTCATGACGGACTTACTGGTCTCCCTAACCGCGCCTGCTTCGTCGAGCGGTTGCGACATGCCGGAGAACGCGCGCGACGCCACGTGGACGATTCCTTCGCCGTCCTGTTTGTGGACCTCGATCATTTCAAGGTCGTGAACGACTCGTTCGGGCATCTCGCCGGCGATGAGCTCCTTATCGAGGTGTCTCGCCGGCTCGCGAGCTGTCTGAGGTCCGTGGATACTCTCGCTCGACTGGGCGGCGACGAGTTCGCGTTGCTCCTGGAAGAGGTCCGTGATCCGAGCGACGCCGCCCGTGTTGCCGAGCGGCTGCAGCTGGCCCTGCAGACGCCGATGACGATCCGCGAATCGGAGGTCTTCACATCGGCCAGCATCGGCATCGCGATGTCCGGGCGCGTGGAAGCGCCACAGCACCTTCTGCGTAGTGCCGATCTCGCGATGTACCGAGCGAAGGAGCATGGCCGTGGCCGATTCGAGGTCTTCGATCCCGCGATGCACACCGCGGCGATGGAACGGCTGCGAATGGAGATGGATCTCCGCCGTGCGATCGAGCGAGACCAACTACTTCTTCATTATCAGCCGGTCTTCTCGCTTTCTACTGGAGGCGTCGTTGCGGTAGAGGCTCTGGTCCGGTGGCAACACCCGGAGCGCGGCCTGATTCCGCCCCTCGAATTCATTCCGATCGCCGAGCGTACGGGTCTCATTACCGAGATTGGAAAATGGGTGCTCGCGCGTGCCTGTCAGCAGCTGAAGAGTTGGGAGCGGGAGTTCGGCTACGAGGCGCCGCAGTCGGTGTGGATCAACGTCTCGCCAAAGCAATTCGCGCAGAAGGATCTTTCGATGCAGGTGGCGGAGTTGTTCACGACGCTCGGATTCGAGCCGCGTCGCATCAAGTTCGAGATTACGGAAAGCATCATGCTCGAGGACATCGAGCTCGCGACACGTACGTTAGGCGAGCTGCGACGCCTCGGCGTGCAGGTCTTCATGGACGACTTTGGGACGGGGTATTCGTCGCTGACCTATCTCGGTCAGCTTCCACTCGACGGCATCAAGGTGGACCGAAGCTTCGTGAGTCGGATGGGCAAGGACGTTCGGCAGGCGCAGCTCGTCGGGACGATCATCACGCTGATTCGGAACCTTGGCCTCGAGCCCATCGCCGAAGGGGTGGAGACGAACGAACAGGCGAAGCTTCTTCGCGATATGGGCTGCGCCTTCGCACAGGGATTCGTGTTCTGTCGTCCTGTGCCACCCCGGGAGATCGACGCCCTCCTGCGAAACCCGCGACGCTAAGAGAGGGTCCTCGAGCCGATCGCTCTGCGGGAACGATCCGTGGGACCGGAAGATTCAGAGAGGCGAACGCTCTTCTCGCTCCAGTTCTCCACGGAGGAATCATGCGGTCCGCATCGCGGATGACGCTCTTACTCTTGATTGCCGTCGCGGCTTGCGGCGGATCGAGCACCGCTCCCGCTAATGGGGGCAACATCAATACGGGGAACAACAATCCCCCGCCGCAGAACGGTCAGGGGAGCACAAGCAACGCAATCACCGTCGCCAACAACTACTTCAACCCATCCTCGACAACCGTCCCGGTGGGCACAAAGGTGACGTGGACGTGGGACGCCTGCGGCAGTGATGGCTATGGTGGCCAGACCTGCGTTTCCCATGGGATCGTGTTCGACGACGGTGCGCAAGTTCCGGCGCAAACGCAGGGCACCTGGTCGCGAACCTTCTCGGCGGCGGGTATGTACAACTATCACTGTACCATCCACGGCGCTTCGATGTCCGGCTCGATCGTAGTCCAGTAGCCGCCTAACGGTGAGTCGTGTCGCGCACGGCACTGCCGCTTAGCTTGCCGCTCGCGTCGATGCGGAATTGCGCTCGGCGTCCGTCGGTGACGAACACGTTGTAGCACCCGGGTCGAAGCACCTGCGGGCCAATGTGAGCGACGAAGCCGGGAGGAGTCTGCCCATACTCGAGACGCATCGGGACGCGATTCGAGCCGGACGCGGCTAGCTGCCAGACTGCCGTGTCGGCCCCGCACGGTATCACCGACAGGCCGTAGATCACGCCGCTGGGCGCGCGACCGGTGGTGTCCGTCAAGACGAACACTGGCGTGAATGACGCGGTCCCGGGCTCGACGCGGACCAGGTTGACCGCCGGCGTGCAGGCGACAGCAAGAGCGAGCGCGACCATGACAATGACGGGCGATCTCATGCAAGTCGTGACGTGACTCACAGCATTCGCGAGACGATGCACGCAGAGTGTGCGCTCGTTGTGGAAAAACGAATGCGCGCTGCACGTTCACATTCGATTTTGCGTTTGGATATCGTGTCGCCCATAGGCACGCTCAATGCAAGGCAATTGGATGCCGCGCGATGCAACGTAGCGCAGTAGGTGGGGGCGCGGCGAGGGAGTGTGGGGCATACCGAGTTGGGGAGGGGCTCAGTTGCTCCTCCCCGCTCGATTTTGTTGGCCGACGCCGGCCTCAGCGGTCACTCGCATGCACGCAACGGCGGCTCGAGGAAGGGACCGGTGCAAGATCTCGATGAACGAGCTCTAGTCGATCGGGTGATGGTCGAATGGTGGGATTCCGCCGCCCATGCACTGCCGTGGGCTGGAATGCCCTTGGACGATCGTTATGGAGAGTTGCGCCGCCTGGCTGCCGCCCTGGTATCTGCCGCGGTCGCGACGAGCGGGCACACCCGCGATCCACAGGAGCCCGGTGCGAGAAACGGCGTCATTGCCGCCGCCATCGATCATGGGCGCTATCGCGGACATCAGGGTGGCACGTGGGAGCTGTTGTTGTTCGAGCTCACATTCCTGAGCGACGCGCTACGCATCGCGGTCCGCGGCTCGTCGTTGCCGCCGACCGTCACGAGTCAGTTCGAGCGTGAGCTTGCAGCGGGTTTACGAGTCGCAAAGCCAGCTTGCTCGCTGGGTCTTCGGGAAGCGGCCCACGAGCAAAGCTCCTCGCATCGAGCCCTCGACGGCGATCCAGGCTGAGCAGCGCTCGGCGTCGCGCGTCAGTCGGTAAGGGCGGCCGAGGGTGATGGGACCGCCGCGACGCTCACGTCGATCGGCATGCGGTGGCCATTGCGTTCCTCGACCCGGTCGAGAACTCCCTGCCAGACGGCCGCGAAGGCATGGCCGACATCGGAAGGTGCTTTTCCGGGCGCGAACTCCGCGGTGTTGCCGGCGACCCAGAACGGCGGCTCGCCAGTCACGTTGAGTGAATCATAAACACTCTTCACGTCGCGATAGATGAGGGCGGCGTTGGCGGTGTGAGCATAGAAGCCCGGTCGATACCGGCCATCCGCAAGCACACCCGCCGTCCAGGCCTCGTAATAATCGCGCATCGCTTTCGGCACATCGTTCATGTGCTCGATATCCAGGAAGATCACCGTACCGGCCGGAAAACCTTCCGCCTGAGTTCGCGCGATGGCGTCACTCGCTTCGGCACGGCCCCGGTCGGCGCTCACGTAGTGGGTGGAGCAGCTCGAGTTCGGCTCCGCACGCGGCTGCACGAGCACCTTCACCGGTACTCGCTTCGTCACGTAGGATATGACGTGGTGACCGTTGCGCTTCCTTACCTGCCTAACGCGGCGCTTCACGTACTTCGTGACCAGCTCGGCCTTGCCGGGCGTCTTCCCCCACGTCTGCTGACCGACGTAAACGACTGCGAGCCCCCAACCCGTTCGCGTCAGCTGCTGGCGCTTGCCAGACCAACTCGCGTCGCGGTGACAAGGCGCCGGCAGGTAATAGCCGACCCATTCATAGGAACCGTCGTCGCGCCACGCTTGCATGGCGTCGTCGCCCGGATATTTGCTGGTGTCGAAACCGAGATGGCGGCCCGTCGACGTCGTGCTCGCGACGTTTTCAGCGACCGTCTCAATTTCAGAGAGCGGATTGGACAGTGAGTCGAAGCCCGCGCCATGGCGGCCGCCGATGCCGAACACGACAGCGCCGGCGAGGAGGAACGTCAGAACGTCACGTCGATTCACTACTCTGCCTCCGGATGCGTTCGTCAATGACACCCGGGATTCGGGGCGTCCAATGCCGTACACGCAGCCGCAAGGCAGGTTCCGTCGCTCGACGGTCGTGGCCGCTCGGGGAATCAGCTCTGCCGCGGCGCAATCCTTGTAAGAGTCGCCGTTGAGGTACGCCCTTGAAAGGGAGGGGTAATGAGACAGGCACTCTTGCGCGGTGCGGGACTGATCGGGATCTGTGCGGTCGTCGGCGCGTGCCGCGGCAACAAGGACAATTTCCAGGCGTCGGTCGACTCGATGAGTACTCATCGAGACAGCACGATTCGCGCGCTCGACTCCACGAAATCCGGCGCTGCGGCCGGCCAGCAGGTCGATACGACGAAGCTCGGCGCCGCGAAGACCGAGAGCATTCTCACCAAGGCGCGTAAGGCGCCGTGAGCAAACCGATCGTCCTCGTCGACGGTTCGAACGTCGCTCATTCGACAGAGGGCGAGAAGGCGCAACTGGCGAACATTCTCGCCATGCGCGCGAAGATGACCGAAGAGGGTTTCGAGCCTGTCGTGGTCGTTGATGCCGCACTACGCCATCAGATCGACGATCACGCGGGCTACGAACAACTCGTCGACAGTGGCGTCGTGAGGCAGGCGCCCGCTGGAACGGATGCGGACTATTTCATTCTTTCCTTCGCGCGCGAGCTCGACGCGCGCATCGTCTCGAACGACCGATTTCGTGATCGGCTGACCGCGTTTCCCGACGCCTCGGATCGATTGATCCGGTACATGATCGTCGGGAACGAAGTGGTCCTGGAGCGGCGCGCTGGCAAGCGTTTCGGCGGCAAGGCAAAGCGACGGGGATCGTCGGGCAATGGTCGCCGGTGATAGCCTAACGACTCTCGGCGTGCGAACGGGTTCGCGATTGCGGGGTTGCTTGCTGGACGTGGACGGGACGCTCATCGATAGCAACGATGCTCACGCGCG
>JBPYFA010000486.1:0-6342 GCA_051986585.1 Vicinamibacterales bacterium
CTCACGACCTGGCGACGTTTGTGGGCGCCGCGCTCGTACTTGCTCTGGTCGGCGGTGTCGCCGGCTGGCTTCCCGCCGCGCGCGCCTCACGAACCGACCCCGCGAGCGTGCTGCGCGCGAATCCCTAATCGCTAATCGCTGATCCCGAATCTCTAATCTTCAATCACTGATCGCTGAATCTACGAATCCCCGATCCTGAATCGTTGAATCGTTCGGGCGTCCGGCGATTCGCCGGTCCGAGGATTCAGGGATTTATCGATCAGGGATTAGTCGATCAGCGATTAGTCGATCAGAGATTAGTCGATCAGGGATTCGAGATTATGGATTCGGGATCAGCGATTAGCGATTAGCGATTGATTGTCCGGCCCGGCGGTTGCAGTCCTTCCGTTCATTCCACACGTTGTCTCGTCAGGACCGCGCGAAACATTCGGAAAGAAGACGCGCGGCCGACGATTAGGCGCAACAGCCGTTTCGAAAGGAGGAACCATGGTTGCATCCGTCGCCATCACGGTCATCGCGTGTTTGGCGTCAAGTGTTCCGGGCCTCGTCACGCAATCGTCACCGAAGCCGCCTCTCAGTCCGTTCTCGATCGCTGGTCCGTCGGAGCGTGTCGAAATCGACGGCAGCAAGAATCCCGAGCTCGTACCGGAGTGGTACGTGTGGGAAACATTTCTCAGGCAACTGCACAAGACCGGAACGATCCCGTCGGCACTGAACTTGTCGACAAGTGAAACGCGGGTTCTGCAAATGGAGGTGGAGCGCTACAGCAAGAGCAACCAGGACTGCCAGAAGCAGATCGAAGAGCTGCGGCCGCTTGTCGGCGTGGCGCCGAACAGCGAGGTCAATCAGAAGCAGCGCGCGATTCAGCTCGAATGCCGCCATCGCACGCTGGAGATCCGCGAGCGTCTACTGGGTGCGCTTCGCCCAGAGACCAGCGTCGCGGTCGTGTCGTGGGTCGAGAACCTGAAGAGCGGAATTGAAATCAGCGTACCGAATCGCGAGCTCGCCCACTTCCGCCAACCCCGGTAACCACATTCATCGAAGGAGGGAGAACGACTATGACTCGATTTCGCAGCGTGGTGTTGCTGTTGGCATGCCTGCTGACAGCCGGCGTCCCAACCGTCGCAAGAGCGGAGTCGTCGAGCGACTCGCTGCCGTTTCTGGATTGCGGCGAGATCGGCCGCTCGAACAACAGCTGGCAGTTCGGTTCCGGACCGTGGCTGCAGTACATCGTGGAAACCAGTCGCTCGATCAATCTCTGCCCGATAGAAGTCGAGGTCGAGGCATGGGTCAATGGCGTCGGCAATTCGGCGTTGTCGAATCGCGCCTTCTATACCGCGTCCGTGATCAGGCAGGTTCCGGTGCCGAATTGGGGCAACTGGACCACCACCGGCAAGCACTGGTTCATCTGGACCTTCGTTTCGTGGTACCAGTCGGGGTCGACGGCGAGTACGGCCGCAGTATGGCCGGTCGTCCAATCGGCAGCTGACCAGTGCGCGGCGCAGGGCTCCGACTATTACTGGAATGGCGGCGACTGCGTCTGGACGCCGGGAAGCCCGATCATCATCGACACCGCACGCGACGGCTACCATCTCACCAGCGCCGAAGATGGCGTGCTCTTCGATCTGAACGGAGACGGAATACCCGAGCGGGTAGCGTGGACACAGCCTGATTCCGATGATGCGTTTCTGGCGATCGACAGGAACAACAACGGCCGGATAGACGACGGGTCGGAGTTATTCGGGAATCACACGCCCGTCTATGCCGATCGAAGCGACATCACGAGCCTGAATGGGTTCGAAGCGCTGAAATTTGCCGAGGGGCCGACCTGGGGCACAAGCTATGCAGAAGGTCGCATCGATTCACGCGACGCGGCGTTCTCCAAGCTGCTCCTGTGGCGGGATCGCAACCACAACGGCATCTCGGAACCAGACGAGCTGACGCCGGTAGCCAATGCCGGTGTCCAATGGATCGGCACCGAGTACGCCACGAAAAAGCGCGTCGACAAGTTCGGGAATGAGTTCCGCCAGAAAGGATCAATCGGGTGGGCCGACGGAAGCACCGAACCGGTCTACGACATCTGGCTGGCGTGGAAACAATAAGCAATTGAAGAATGCAGATTGCGGAGTGCCGATTGTGAGATTGTGGATTGTCGATTGAATTGGCGATTGTCGATTGAATTGGGGATTGTCGATTGAGATTGGCGATTGTCGATTGGTGATTGTCGATTAGTGCCGGGCGGGGTGTCTTCACGCCGCCCGGCACGCGTTCGCCGCACAGTTACGACCGAAGGAAATCGCATGGAGACGACAAGATTTCTGTTCATGCAGATTACGGCGGCACTGTTCACCGTCGGGGCGGTCTTTGTTCTTGGCGTGGCCTTCGGCGCCGGCGTGTGGGTCGCGTGGCGTGGACTGGATCGGCGGGCTGGCCGTATCAAGAGCTGAATTGACAGGTCGGCGTTCGCTACTTGCCCCTCAGTTTCGCGACCGTACCGTCGACCCCGTTCGGCGGCTGCTCGTTGGCGAACTGGTCATCGTCTTTCATCGCCTTCTTGAGCCGGGCGAGCTCGGCCTTCAGCGATGCGGTGATCGTCTCCTGACCGGGTTCGCCATACAGATTGTGCATCTCCTGCGGGTCGTGGACGAGATCGAACAGCTCCCACTGATCCTTTTTCCAGTAGTAAATCAGTTTGTGTGTGGCCGTCCGGACGCCGTAGTGCGCGCGGGTGTTGTGATCGCCCGGATCGTGGTAGTAGCGGTAGTACATCGACGTTCGCCAATCCGGTGGCGTGCGCCCGCGAAGGACGGGGACGAGGCTGCGCCCCTGCATATCGGCGGGTACTGGCAACCGCGCGAGGTCGAGGAAAGTCGGGGCGAAATCGATGTTCAGTCCCATGGCGTCGGCGGTTGAACCGGCCTTGATGGCGGCCGGCCAGCGGACGAGAAACGGCATACGCAGTGACTCTTCGTACATGAATCGCTTGTCGAACAATCCGTGGTCGCCAAGAAAGAACCCCTGGTCGCTGGTGTAGATGACGATCGTGTTCTTCGACAGCCCGCTCGTGTCGAGGAATTTCAAGAGACGGCCGACATTGTCGTCGACCGATTGAATCGTTGCGAGATAGTCCTGCATGTAGCGTTGGTACTTCCAGCGGCCGAGCGCCTCCCCGGTCAGCGTCACCGGCTTTCCGTCGCGCTCGAGCGTGACCGAATCCGGCTTCTCGCCGAGCCAGGCGGTGAGGTCCGCGCCGGTGAGACCCGGTGGCGGCGTGAGTTTCAGATCGCGCCGCGTCATGTCGGCCATGACGCGCTGCAGGTTTTCGTGAATCGCGTCGGTGCGGGTCGCGTACGAGTCCCACAGCGTTTCCGCTTCCGGGATCCAACGGTTGGCGAACTGCGCCTTATGAACGGCATCCGGTTCCCACGGCCGGTGCGGCGCCTTGTTGTGCAGCATCAAGAAGAACGGCTTTTGCCGCGGCCGCTGCTCGAGGAACTCGATCGCGAGATCGGTGGTCACGTCGGTGACATACCGATCGGTGTAGGTCTTCTCGCCGGTGGCGGTGTAAAGGATCGGATTGAAGTAGGCTCCTTGCCCCGGAAGGATCTCCCAGCGATCGAACCCCGCCGGGTCGCTCCCGAGATGCCACTTGCCAATCATGCCGGTGTAATACCCACCCTGCTGAAGCAGCCGGGCGACGGTCATGCGCGAGCTGTCGAATCGATTGAAGACCGGCACGCCGTTCAGGTGTGAATACTGTCCCGTCAGAATGGTCGCGCGGCTCGGCGTGCAGATCGAGTTGGTGACGAACACGTTCCGGAACAACATGCCTTCGCGCGCAAGCCGGTCGATGTTGGGGGTCTGATTGACGCGCGATCCATAAGCGCTGATCGCGTGCGCCGCATGATCGTCCGACATGATGAAGATGATGTTTGGCCGGCTATCCGCCGCACCAGACCCAGTCGGCGCACTCAGAGCAACAAGGACGAGGCCAGCAACCGCAATCAGCCTGGGCATGGTCGGCCATCCTAACAGAATCAATTGCGGATTGTGGATTGAAGATTGCGGATTTGAGGATTGTCGATTGACCATTGAGATTGCCGATTGCCGATTGGAATTGACGATTGAACTGCCGATTGTTGATTGAGCGGCTTCGCAATCGCCAATCTCAATCGACAACCCGCAATCTCAATCGCCAATCTCAATCGTCAATCGGCAATCTCAATCGTCAATCCGCACTCGCGAAATCCGCAATCATCAATCCGCAATCCGCATTCAGATGATTTTCTGTCCCAAGGCGGAGGAGGCGAGTTCGGCGCCGAGGATGGCGGTCATGTTGCGATCGTCGAGAATTGGATTGACCTCGACCAGATCGAGCGCGCGCAGGAGCCCGGAATCGGCGACGATTTCCATCACCATGTGGGCTTCGCGATAGTCGAGCCCTCCCTTGACCGGCGTGCCGACGCCTGGCGCGATGGCCGGGTCGCAGACATCGAGATCGAACGACACGTGAACCCCTCCGGTCCCCGCCCCCGCAATGTGCAGCGCCTGTTCGGCGACGGCGGCGATGCCGGAGCGATCGATGTCCTTCATCGTGAAGACGTGCACGCCGGAGTCTCGCACCATCTGCTTTTCACGCTCGTCGAGATTCCGAATCCCGATGAGCACCGTGTGTTGGGGAAGCACCTTGGGGGAGAAACCGCCGATGCGCGACAGGTCGGACGGCTCCGGGCCCAGCAGGGAGGCCAGCGGCATGCCGTGAACGTTGCCGCTCGCGCTCGTCGCGGGGGTGTTCATGTCGCCATGCGCATCGACCCAGATCAATCCCAGCGCTTGTCCGCTGCGCCGTAGATATTCGGCGGTCGCCGCGACCGATCCCGACGCCAGGCTGTGGTCGCCGCCGAGGACGAGCGGGAAGGCGTCCTTTTCGAGCACGGTGAGCGCCGACTTGTACAACTTTTCGCAGACGCGCGCGATTTCCCGGATGTACTTCTTGTGCGGGTCGCCGAAGGACTTGGTTTCCGGAATTGGAGCGACGAGATCGCCGTCGTCAACCACGGTGGCGCCAAGCGCCGCGAGCCGTTCACCCAGCCCCGCAATACGAAAGGCCGACGGCCCCATGTCGACGCCGCGTCGGTTACCGCCGAGGTCAAGCGACACACCGATGATATGCACCGGACGCATAGGCAACGGCCTGCACTGTAGCACAGCAACTGACGGTTGACGGCCGCCTTAAATATCAGATAGCATAGGATTTGCGGCGGCACCGACTGGTGGACAGCCGGCGAAGGAGCTCGTGATGAAGCGGTTCGATGTTGGTGCCCGCGTCGTAGAACCCACCTACGGCCTGGGATCGGTCATTGCCGTCGAGGATGCCTACACGCGCGTGCAGTTCGACGAACACGGCGTGAAGAAGTTTCTGACGAGCATGTCGCGCCTCGAACCGAGCGACGAGCCTGTGCCCGCCGGTCTCCGTGGCACCAAAGTCCGCAAGAAGCGGGCGCCCAAAAAGCCGGCTGTGACGGCAGCGGCCCCGAATGCGGAAGATTGATTTGTCGTTACCAGTGTCCAGTTCCCAACCGTTCAAGATCTGACTGGCAACTGGAGACTGGCGACCGGCAACTACAGTCTCACCGTTTCAACGTCACCGACATCCCCTCGCCAGACGGCGACACGATCGTCGTCCACATCTGCGGTTTGTGAATCGCGTCGAGAAAATCCCCCATCTCGCTGCGCTTGTTGACGACATTGTGGGCGAGGAATAGACCCCCTTTGTCGAGCCGTGGATAGACCATGTCGAAGAACCGCTTGTAGTCCTTCTTCCACGCGTCCAGGAACACGAAATCGAACGTCCCAGGCACCTTCGGAATCTGCTGAAACGCGTCGCCGGCGATCACCTGGACGATGTCGGAGAGCCCCGTGCGCTTGATATTGGCTGCCAGCTCCTTGGCTCGTTCGGGATCGTATTCGATCGTGACCAGCCGTCCGCCGGTGTCTCGCAGCCCCATGCCGATCCAGATCGCGCTGTAACCGCTGGCGCCGCCAATTTCCAGCGCATGCTGCGTCTTCTTCGACGCGACCATCAGCCGCAGGAATCGCCCGTCTTCTTCCGAGACCGCCAGCAGTCCTTTATCTTTCGCCTTGATCTCATCGAGCACCTTCTGAACGTCGGCGGTCTGGGCCGACAACATCACACACGCGACCACAACGCTTGCCACCACACACGCGACTGATTTCATTTTTGTTCACCAGACTCCGAACCGAACGAGGATCGAACTTCCGCCTAGAAAAGGCGGAAGCCACAAGTCGGAAGAACTTCCGCCTCTCGAAAGGCGGAAGCCA
>JBPYFA010000487.1:0-7950 GCA_051986585.1 Vicinamibacterales bacterium
CACATGCCGATCTCGTGTTCACCAGAAGAAAAAATTCGACATTGCGTGTCGCGACGCTCAAACGAGATGCGGCATGCTGACGCCCACCCTGCACCTCGGCGGGGATGTCCACGAGCTGCACGAGGGCAACTCGATCTATTTCGATTCCTCCGTGCCGCACGCGTAAGCGCGCGGCGCCGCGAGGCCGTGTTCAGCAATCGTGGTCACCAGCGATGGGTAGCGTTGTCAACGGTACGGTCGGGACACGCCGATCTGTCGCATGCACGACGCAGTGCCTTCAGGGCGTCACCTGGCCCGCTTCGCCGCAGTTGGTGAACAGGGCCTAACCCCATGTCCCCAAATACAGATACTTCGGTTGCCGTCTGACGGTATCGCTCTTGCTCCCACATCACCCTGCGTGGCGCGCGTGCATCGCGCGTGCAGCACCTACCCACACACGAAGGAGTGAAGCCATGAGTAGCCAGGCAACCGTCACGATGAATGCAGCGCGGAAGGCGGCGTACGACAAGATCGAGTCTCAGATCCACACGTTCGAGGCGCAGCTAGCGACGCTGAAAGCGAAGGCCGAATCGGCGAAGGCTGACGCAGAGTTGCACGCGATCGCGAAGCTCGTGACCGCGAAACGAGCGCTCGACGAGAAAGTCGCTGAGCTGAAGCAGACAGGCGAGGCTGCATTTCAGCAGGCCAAGGCCGATGTCGAAGCGCGTGTCGGCGACTTCGACCGATCCCTGAAGGCGATTCAGTCGAAGTTCAAGACCGCAAGTGATTCATAGGGGACACCGTAGGGCGGGGCGCTGGTCAGCGCGAGCGCACGATCGGGTTGCTTCTCGTGGTCTCCGAGACGCCAGTCATCGTCTGTCCCTGGACGTCCCAAACGACAGACGGGACTACATGCTTCTCGTGCGGACTCGTGCCCCGCCTCGACGAAACCACAGACTCTGCGTCGTCGGTTGACGCCGACGGATTCGTCGCGCCCGCACACATGCTCGGAACATGACAGACTGGGGAACTGGCCTGATGAGCTTCCCTCGAACGTCTGGGCTTCGGCGACGCCTGTCGGCGATTGCGACGCTGCTGCTGCTCGCCATCGTCATCGTGCTGCAGATCGCCGATGTGGTGCGTCAGCCACTTAGGCTGTTTCTGGTTCTCATCCTCCTCGCGCTCGTGCCAGTGGCACTCTGGTACGCGATCAGTTGGGCGGGATCGAAAGGGCGCTTTGCAGCCGCGGTCGCTCTCCTGGCCCTGGCCGGCGCGGTCCTGGTGATTTCCACGTCAGGGTGGCAACTGCCACTGCGCGCATTCCTTGTTGTCCTCGCGCTTTTCCTGGGCAGGTACGCTCTCCGCCGGGATACTCGGACGCTCAAGGCGACGCCGAAGAGCGGTATCGACGTAGGATCCGCCAGGCAAGCGGTTCTGTTTCTGAATGCGAAATCAGGCGGCGGGAAGTCGGAACGGTTCCATCTCGAGGACGAGTGCCGACGGCGAGGGATCAAGGCGATCACAATCAAGGCCGGCGACGACATTCGCACATTAGCACGACGCGAGATCGACGCCGGCTCTGATGCCATCGGCGTTGCCGGCGGGGATGGTTCGCTGGCGCTTGTCGCCGGTGTGGCCGCCGATCGTGACGTGGCATTCGTCGTCGTCCCTGCTGGCACGTTCAATCATTTTGCGCTCGACCTCGGTGTCGACCGGGACGACGTCCTCGGGGCACTGGACGCATTCGGCGACGCGATCGAAAGGCGTGTTGACCTGGGTGAGGTGAACGGGCGCCTGTTCGTGAACAACGTCTCTCTTGGGCTGTACGCGTCGATCGTTCGCCGGCCTGAGTATCGAAACGCGAAGGTCGATACGACCCACAAAGAGCTGCCGAAGCTGCTGGGCGCGGGTTCCGATCCATTCGATCTCCGCTTCAGCGGACCGGACGGTGAGCGATGCGACGCCGCGCACCTCGTGCTGATCTCCAACGGTCCGTACGGCAAACACCTCCTCGGTTTTGACACGAGACCGCGGTTGGATACCGGCGAGCTTGGAATCGTGTCAATCACGATGCCCGATCCTGCTTCGGAGCGCCGAGCGCTGGACGCTCTTGCGTCCGGTCGGCTCGACCGATACGAAGGGTTCAAATCCTGGTCCGCCCCGATCTTCGAACTGACATCGAGTTCTTCGGTTGCGGCGGGTATCGACGGCGAAATCGTCGATCTCGATCCTCCTTTGCGTTTCACATCACGTCCACGCGTGCTGCGCGTTCGCCTGCCAAAACACGCGATCGGGTTGTCGCCGGCTGCCAGAGCTGAAGGGTTGGTTCACGCGATTCCCGATCTATGGACGACGGCGATTGGCCGAAGGCCTGTTGACGATTGCGCGAGCGTTGGAAGGGTCCGATCATCGCCGATGGCTATACCTTAACCGGCTCTGGTCGTGACCGGTTGCTCGCCGGACGGCGCGCGCTCCTCGATAGCATCCGCGCGAAGGCTATCGAGAATCTGCGGCGTGATCACGAGAATGATCGGACCGATGACCAGGCCAACGAGTCCGAACGCGGCGGCGCCGCCGATCAATCCGAAGAACATGACCAGGCCGCTGAGCGACGTCTTACCGGTGAGCAGAATCGGCCTCAGGATGTTGTCGACCATGCTGATCCCGAACGCGCCGATGACGAGCATGAGTACGCCCCGCGTCACCTCTCCCGATAACAGCAGACCGATCCCGGCGGGAACCCAGACGACCGTGGCCCCAACCACCGGCAGCAACGAGCAGAATGTCGTGACGACGCCCCAGAACACGGGCGAGCCCAGATGCAGCAGCCAGAACGCGAGGCCGCCAACTGCGCCTTGCGCGGCGGCAACGATCCCTGCTGCGCCCATGCTCGCCGTGATCAGGTCCGCGACCTGGTTCATCAGCCGATTGCTTTCCTTTTCCGGAAACGGCAACCGATCGCGAAGTTGACCGCTGATCGTGTCGCCGTCGCGCAACAGGAAAAACAGCGTGAAAAGCACCGCGCCGAGCGTGCCAAGCGCCGCGAGCGAGTCGCCGACGAGACTGCTGACGCGAGAGCTCAGGAATGCAAGCGCACGATCCCGGAATTTCCTGACCGTGTCGCCAGGGTCGGCCGGCAGCGGGACGGGACTGTTCGCTTTGAGAGTATTCCAGACACGCTCGAATTGAGCGGGGACAGCGTCTGCCGATTGTGTCACGTACTGGCTCGCAGATGGGATCTCTCGGGCAAAGGTGACGATCAGAAACATCGACGGCACGACGATTAGCAGGCCGGCGATGGCGGTCGAGAGACCGGCGGCGCGTTTGGCACCGATTCGGCCGGCGAATCTGACCTGCAGCGGGCGAAGAACGACCGCCAGGATCACAGCCCACGTCATTGCCGTGATGAAGGGACTGAGCACTCGGTACGACAGATAGATGCCGAGGAAGATGAGTGAATAGAGAGCCGGGCGCCCGAGTGATTGGCTGCCGCTCGATCTCGGCTGCGCCTCCCAGGCCTCTGTTCCACTTGTGATTGTGACTTCCATAGGATTCGAACGGCGTAGCGGTCACACGCCGATTTGATCAGATCGGATGGCAAAATCGGTGCCCCGCCGAATCGTCTCCATCTTTCTGAACAAATCCGATCTGCCATCTGTTTCGCACTGACCCGGTGTGAACCGGTTAGCAGCGGCTGCTAACCAGCTGGCACTTTCTCGCGGAAGGCTGCGTCCCCCGCAACAATTGCCGTGATTTCCACGCTGGCGCTGCGAACGCGCGCGGTGTGGTGATTGCACCGTGCAGGACGAGACGAGTGTGACACGAGCTACGCCACAACTCGGCCTCGGTTGCGAGCAATGAGCGCAACGAAGGAGGGCAAATGGCTGAATTGATCGTGGTCGGATTCAAGAAGGACCTTTATCGCGCGTCAGAGGTGCTCAACACGCTGCAGGACATGAACAAGAGCTGGGTCGTGGATCTGCAGGATGCAGTGGCCGTCTATCGCGACTACACCGGCAAGCTGCGCGTCGATCAGAGCTACCAGATGACCAGCGGTCAGGGCGCGGCGTGGGGCGGATTGTTTGGAGGCCTGATGGGTGCATTGCTGGCGGCGCCCTTCACAGGCGGCGCGAGCGTCGCCGCGGTGATCGCCGCTGGATCGCTGAGCGGCGTCGCTCTCGGTGCCGCTGCGGGTGCGATCGATGCGGGCACGTGGAAAGAGGATTTCGGCATCTCCGAAGACTTCGTCCAGCGGGTAGGCACCATGGTCCAACCGGGTGACTCCGCGATCTTCGCACTGCTTCGCACGCTCGATCCTGAGCTCGTGGCGGCTCAGTTCAAAGGTTACGGCGGCACGATTTTGCGCACAACGCTGGATCAGAAACAGCGTGCGAAGGTCGAGGCGACGCTGGCCCGGTAACCACAGCCCAGGCCGTCGGTGAAGGCGGCACAGGCGCCTGGTCTGACAGGCCAGGCGCCTCCCGTCGGACGGCGATGAGCTGCGTGTGAGGCTGAAACGGCACTTCCGCGACAACCGACAACGTTCGCAACGTTTTCCGCCGATTCGAAAACGGCGAAACCGTTCAGCGCGCCGAAGGACACATCCGTCGTGTTCATGCGGTGATTCGGACACCCGAGGGGAGCGACCAACAGGAGCGACGATGATCAAAGCACTGGCGAGCGTGAGCATGGCAATGATGGTTGCGATTGGGTTGCGAGGTGACATCGCCGATAACCAGCTGTCCGCCCTGTTTACGCAGCTCGGGCTGAACGCGCAGCAGATGGAGGCGATTGATGCCGGTCGTCCGGTTGCGAAAGTGCTGCCGTGGGGAGAGCCGTCGGAGGTCTTCGTCTTCGGTGCCGTGCACATTGCTGGCTCGCCCGAGACCTATCTGAAGCTTGCCCGCAACCTTGCCCGCCTGTCCGGAACGCCCGGCTACCTTGCGATTGGAGAGCTCCCATCGAATCCGATGACCTCCGATCTGAGCGGGTTGACGCTCGAGCCCGACGACCTCAAGGCCCTCAAGACATGTCGCGAAGGGTCGTGTGACGTGCAGCTCCCGACCGCGTCGATCACCGCGTTTCAAGACGCGGTCGACTGGGGGAGGCCTGACGCGGCGGGACAAGCCAACGGCCTCGCCCGAGGGATGGTGCTCGACTTGATTCGAGAATATCGCCGCGGCGGCAACATGGCGCTCGGCGATTATCGGGACAAGCAGGATCCAGCGCGCGTCGCCGTTCAGTTCGAGACGATGGTCGGACGCGCGGCAACGCTGCCGAACGTGCTGCCCGAGGTGCGTGAGTACCTTCTCAAGTATCCCGACGTCGATCTGCCAGGCGCGGACAGCTACTTCTACTGGGAAAAAGTGGACTTCGGGATGAAGCCGACCATCCGGGTCAATCACGGTCTGGTCTATCGCGTCGCAGATCCACATCGCCCGATCTCGGTGGTCGCGATCAAGCAGCTGTATGCGAGCCATTACTTTCACACCGCGCTGGACGTGTCGGTGTGCGTGAACGACACGAAGGCCGAGCGGGCCGGCTTCTATCTCCTGACGCTCAAGAGCTCGGAGCAGGCGGGGTTGACCGGCGCCAAAGGATCCATCCTGCGGAAGGTCGTCGTGGACAAGACCCGCTCGTCGCTGGAGAAGGGGCTGGCAATGATCAAGGACAGCGTCGAACGGACGGCACCAAGTGCCCGCCCGTAACCATCGTTAATAGGGGAGACCGACAATGGAACGCATGCTGGTTGTCGTGTTCGACGCTGAGGATAAGGCGTACGACGCGGCGAACACACTTGAACGGTTGAAGGATCTCAGCGTGATTGCACTGGAAGCCGATGCGATTGTGACCAAGAACCTCCGGGCCGAGACGACCGTTGCGCACTCCCATACTCTCGATCCGCAAGCGACGATGGGAGCCACCGCGGTCGGCACCCTGATTGGCATGTTTGGCGGACCGGTCGGCCTCGTTGTTGGCGCTGTGACCGGCGCTCTCGTTGGCGCATCAGCGGACCTTGTCCGAGCGCGTGTCGGTGGTGACTTCGTCGAGGAGATCGTCGAGGCCCTCGAGCCGGGAAAGACTGCGCTAGTGGCGCAAATCGACGAAGAGGACACCGAGCCGATTGACAGTCGCATGGCCTCGCTTGGGGGGCGTGTCTTCCGGCGCGAACTGCAGGAGGTAGAGGACGACGCTTACCTCCGGGATGTTGCTGCGTTGAACGAGAAGGCCGATCGGATCCGAGCGGAATTCGCCGAAAGCCGTGCCGAACAGAAGCACGCGTTGCGCGCGCGGATTGATTCGCTCAAGAGCAAAGTGACGCGGCATTCGACAACGCCTCAAGAAAAATAGGGCGACGCCGAACAACGGAAGGAGGCCACGGCAGAACTCACCGTGAGTGAACTCAACCTGGTCACTCGTCGTGAATGGTCAAATCCGCGCATCGTTTGCGGAGCGCTCGGCCGTCGGTCGTCGCCTCTCAATCCCCAGTTTTCTCATGCGAAACTGCAGCGTGCTGCGATTGATTCCCAGCCGTTCCGCGGCGCCGCGCGCACCGGAAAGAACCCACCGGGTCTCCTTCAAAACGGCCAGAATGTGCTCCCGCTCCGCCTCTTCCAGCGTCCGTTGCGAATCGGGCTTCTTTCGCGTGCCGGCGCCGTCCTCGATCTCAGGAACGTCCAGTCGTTCACCGCTGGATCGGATCACCGCGCGTTCGATCAGGTTTTGCAGCTCGCGGATGTTCCCCGGCCAAGAGTACTGGATCAGCATGTCCATCGCGCTTGCCGTCATCCATTTGATGCGGCGCCCCAGCCGCGACGCGAACTGTCGCGCAAAGTAGCGGACCAGGAGCGGGATGTCTTCCGGGCGTTCACGCAGGGCCGGCACCTGGATGGGAAACACGTTGAGACGATAGTAGAGATCGGACCGGAAACGTTTCGCCTCCACGAGCTCGGGAAGCTGCACGTTGGTCGCCGTCACGAGTCGCGCGTCCGTGTGGATGGTTCGCGAGCTGCCGAGGCGCTCGAATTCCCGCTCCTGTAGCACCCGCAGCAGTTTTGGCTGCAGCTCGAGCGGCGCCTCACCGATCTCGTCGAGGAAGATCGTTCCGCGGTTGGCAAGCTCGAACCGACCGACGCGCTGTGCGATCGCGCCAGTAAACGCGCCCTTCTCATGTCCGAACAGCTCGCTCTCGAGAAGGCCGGTGGGAATCGCCGCGCAGTTCACTTTGACGAACGGATGCCTGGTGCGGGCGCTCCGATTGTGTACGGCACGTGCGATCAACTCTTTGCCGGTGCCGGTCTCGCCGCAGATCAGGACCGTCGAGTCGGTTGGCGCCACCATCTGGATCTCGTCGAGCACGCTTCGCAGCGCGCGGCTTCGCCCGACGATACCATCGTTGATCGCGTCTTCAGAGGCGGGATCGCCGAGGAGCACGGCGCCGTTCTCCGGTTCGCCGTGAGCGGATCGAAGCGGCCTGACATGGAACGGCTTAATCGACCTCTTGGGGTTGTCAATGAGCACGGTTGCTGTTGCGTTCATGACATGCCTCGACTTCCTTTTGTCGGGTCAGCGATTGGTTGCTGTTCTGCACGATGTGGCGAACACCCCTTTAGGGCTGCCGATCGGCGCCATCCGGAAGGAACGCGACGATGTCGCAGCGTGGACGGCTCGCGGTGTTTGAACCGTCCACGCAAGGGTCGTCCCCTTCGTTACGCCACCGTCTGGCGCACGGCGACCGAGAGCATCAGTCGTGTGACGCCGCTGAACAACATGCTGAGGCCCACGAGCGTGCCAACCGCCCAGCCCGCACTGACCGGCCAAGCGCTCGCAATCATCACCGCAAGCAGCAGCGTGACGATGCCGTCGAACAGGAGCCACCCGGTACCCGGGAGCGGCCGCAGCTGAAACGACAGCACGAACTCCAGCACGCCTTCGATGACCAGGTACATCGCCAACGCCAGCGTCAGCGAC
>JBPYFA010000488.1:0-5055 GCA_051986585.1 Vicinamibacterales bacterium
CGCGAACGTGACGCCGTACGGCTATCAAAGCAGCGTGTCGCATCGGTACGTGCCGACGCTGACCGTGTCGATGGGCCTTGGCTGGCAGCGCGGAGGCGGTAAGTAACAGCAGCGGACGCCGGAAGAGGAGACAGCCCAGGCTGCCTCATCGTCCCGTCTGAGTGATGGTGACGACTTTGTCGCGCACGACGATCGTGCCGGTGCGCGACGACGCGCTGTCGTTGGCGGCGACTGAGAATGCGACGGGGTTGTCGCCCGATCGAGGCATGCTGCTGGTGATCGTGATCCATGGCACCTGGGACTGAGCGCTCCAGACGCAGCGATCCTGTGTCGCGCCACCGCATTCGGTTGGATCGCTCTGCTGAATCACACTGAAGGTGCCCGTGCCACCAGCGGCGGCGAAGCTGAATCCAGACTGACTCACGGCGTAACGGCAGCCCGCCTGCGCGACGCGAACGTTCTGCCCCGCCGTTGGTGTGGGCCACCGCACCATGACGATGCCCTCACGCGGGGGATCGTAGTTGTCGGTGTAACTGATCGAGATCGTTGCCGACCCGCTTCCAGAAGTGCCGTTCGGAAGATTCAGCCACTCAACGTTGGGTGTGGCAGTCCACGGACAACTGTCCTGGGTCGTAAGTGTGGCGGTGACGGTCGCGCCGGCCATACAGGTGTTGAACAAGACCGGCGCAACGGAGTACTGACAACCGCCGACATCGCCCGCCTGTTTGACGGCAAAGCGGCGATCGGCGACGGTGATGATCCCAGTTCGATCGGGGATCTGAGTTGACCGCGCCACTGTGTACGAAACAGTATTCGTCCCGGATCCCTGGGCGCCACCGCTGACCGTCAACCATGATGAGTCACTGGTCGCTGTCCAGGCGCACTCGGCTGGCGCGTTGACCGAAACAGTCCCCGAGCCCCCGTCCTTGCTGAATTCGGCGCTGGCTGGCGAAATCTCGTAGCTGCAGACCACCGGCGCCCGCCCTGGCTGAGTGATCGAGTGCGTCTGTCCAGCGACCGTCACGCCGCCGGTGCGCGGCGTCGTCGACGCATTCGCTCCGATCGTATACGTCACCGTGCCAGCCCCACTGCCGCTGGCGCCCGCACTGATCCCAATCCACGCGGCGCTGGCCGTCGCCGTCCATGCGCAACCTGACGCAACCGTCACCGTTACCGTGCCAGTGCCGCCGCCGCTGTCGATTGTGGCGCTTGCAGGCGAGATCGTGAACGAACAGACTTGAGCAGGCTCGGTTGGTGATGACTTCCCGCAACTCACGAGTGTGGCCGCTAACAATCCTGCGAGCGATGCGCATACAACCAGTCTTGCATTCATGAAGACACCGGCAAGGTTCGCGAGTCGTGCTCGGCTGTCTCTCACAGAGCACGGGCCGTGCCACAGAGTCGGGCATTTCGGGTCGAGCGGCCGCGATTTCTCCGGTACTACTCTTGCCAACAAACCTGACGGAGGGGGAGCAGAGCCATGAAAGCAGCACGACTACACGAGTACGGACACGAGCTGGTGATCGACGAGATTCCGACGCCGGCGCCGGGATTTGGGCAGGTTCTCGTCCGCGTCGAGGGGGCAGGATTCTGTCATAGCGATATTCATGTGATCGACGGAGAGATCAAGATTCTGCCGCGCATGCCGCTCACGCTCGGACACGAGAACGCCGGAGTGGTCGCCGCAGTTGAAGGCGGTGTCACGAGCGTGCGTGAAGGCGATCCGGTCGCCATCTTCGGCGGGTGGGGATGCGGCCAGTGCGACTACTGCGTAACCGGGCATGAGCAGCTCTGTGAATCGCCCCAATGGCCGGGCCTTTCAATTTACGACGGCGGGTATGCGGAGTATCTGCTCGTGCCGCATGAGCGCTACCTGGTCAAACTGACGACACTCCCGACCACGGAAGCCGCGCCGCTGACCGATGCTGCCCTGACGCCGTATCGGGCGATCAAGAAGGCGCTGCCGCTTCTCGAACCGGATCACTACGCTCTGGTCATCGGCCTTGGCGGACTGGGCCAGTACGGCGTCAAGCTCCTGACACTGCTCGCCGGGTGCCCGATCATCGTCGTCGATGTCCACGAGCAGAAACTGAGACTCGCCCGCGAGCTTGGCGCGGCGCACACGTTCAACGCGATGGACGGGGACCTCGCCGAGAAGATTCGCGATGCGACGAAGGGACATGGCGTCAACGCCAGCTTCGACTTCGTCGGCAACGACACGACGCTCGCGCTCGCGATCAGTGCGACTCGCTCACTTGGAAAGGTCAGCCAGATCGGACTCGCCGGCGGTGCAGCTCGAATGAAAGTGCTCGAGAACACTCGCTTCGAAGTGCAGTTCGAGGCGACGCTGTGGGGCACGATTAAGGAGCTGCGGGAAGTGATTGCGTTGGCCGAGAGCGGCCGGCTCACGCCGATCCCAATTGAACGCGCGCCGCTCGAGCGTATCAATCAGGTTTACGGACGGCTCAAGCGCGGCGAGATCGAGGGACGTGCCGTCATCATTCCTGCGGCATAAGCACAGCACAGAGGCGGCGAGAGCCTACACCATGCCGCTCGGTTCGGCTCACTTGTGAGCACCACCTCGGGAGGAGCATCGGCTGTACCACCAGGGAAGTCCGGTGGTCGGGAAATCAATTGGCAGCACAGGGCATGGCCGTTACGTCGCGAGCGATCCCGGCATTTTCGCGAATCGCCGTAGCCGCGAGGCCCCAGTCGATCGTATCGGTCAGGTGCAATTGCTCGGCACTGACGCGAAGTCTTTCCAGGGGCTTCGAGAACCGCCCGTAGACGTCCCGGTGGCTCTCGACGTAGACGCGGCCGTTGACCACCGCGAGCAGAACCGGCTCATAAATGATCTCGCCTGGCGCGCCGACAGGCACTCGATCGAACAGTGTTCGAATGTCCTCGGGATGGAGGCGGATGCAGCCGTGTGTCTGAAGGTGATAGATGCTTGCCGGAGCATTCGTTCCGTGAATGCCGACTCCAGGCAGGCTCAAACCGAACCATCGATCGCCGAGCGGGTTGTCGGGCCCGGGCGCCACCTTCGCCAGGGGTGTTTTCCCTTCGCGTTCCATTTCGCGCTGAATAGAAACCGGCACGTCCCACGTCGGATCGATTTCCTTGGTCAGGATAGAAAAGGATCCGATTGGAGTAGGCCAGGTTCGACGACCGAGCGCGACCGGGAACGCCTGAGCGAACCTGCCGTCTTGAAACAAAAAGAGCATGCGCTGCGGAATGTTGATGACCACCGACACGCCGTCAACGGCTGGCACGATGTGCCGACTATCTACGCGCAGCACTTGACCTACTCTGAGCCTCGACTCGCGTCGCAGATGATTGATCGAGGCGATTGTCGCGACATCGACGCCGACTCTGGCACCGATGCTTCCAAGGGTCTCTCCAGGCGCGACGTTGTACTCGATGACCGTGCCCGCTATGCGATGTGAGGCCTGGATCGGCGGGTCGGACAAGTCGACGCTGGCGATAACGCCAGCGAGCGCCGCAGTCAGGATGATTCGAGACATCGGATTCACTCGCAGCGTTCAGACGCATAACTGAGGCCGCAAGCAGGCATTCGATGCCGGGTCTTTTCCGCGGCACCGATGTACCGCCGCGATTGCTCATTGCCACAATCTGCCGGGATTCCGGCACTCGCCGACCCACGACGACGCCTTCACACGCGCGAGTCGCCCGGATAACGCGGCAGAACGACGGCATGTTCATTGCGGTTCTGAAGCGGCAATGGAGGCGACCACTTACACCACGTCGTCACTCGCATCAGCGGATCCCGCGCTGCTGCAGGGACCGCACTCGCGGATACGCGAGCTGCTTCTGCTACTTCGTGCGGTCAGCGACTTCCTCCGCGGCTTTCGCGTGCTGCACCTTGTCGGCCCCTGCGTCACCGTTTTCGGCTCGGCCCGATTTGGCAGCGACCATCCGTACTATGCACTGGGCCGGCAGGTCGGACACCGGCTCGCCGACCTGGGTTTTACGGTCATGACGGGCGGCGGTCCTGGACTCATGGAAGCGGCCAACCGCGGCGCGCGGGAGGCGGGTGGGCGTTCGGTTGGCTGCAATATCGCCTTGCCACACGAGCAAGCGCCGAATGCGTTCCTGGACCGATGGGTGACGTGCCGATACTTCTTCGTCCGCAAAGTGCTGCTGTTCAAGTACTCCTACGCCTTTGTCGCGCTGCCGGGTGGCGTCGGCACGATCGACGAATTGTTCGAAGCGTTCACTCTGATTCAAAGCGGAAAGATCAAGCAGTTCCCCATGATCCTGATGGGAACCGCCTACTGGCGCCCGCTCACCGATCTGCTCCAACGCATGGCCATCGATGGGGCGATTGGACCGCGCGATCTCGACCTGTTGCTGGTCACCGACAACGTCGACGAGGCGATCGGCCATCTCGAGCGCAACGCGATCGATCGGTTCGCCCTCCGTGCGCCGAGGCCGTCGCGGTGGCTTGGCGAGTCCGCCCCTCCGGCTGTTGCGTCGAGTGTCCGACCATGAGGGTGGCCGCTATTCGGATCGACTACGACGGAACGATCGCGGTCAACGACACGATGGATCCGGCAGTGCGCACAGCGATCGGCGAGGCGCGATGCCGGTATCGCGATGCGTTTCGAGAATGCTCAGCGCCTGACCGCGCCCAGCCACCCAAAGAATTCGTTAGACTCATCATGACGCTCCCCGGGAGCGTCGTGATGAGGCATCTGGCCCGCCACGATTTCTCACGGTGGGTTGATAGTGTGTTCAGAGGCGGCGTCCTCGCAGGCCGAGTCCGCGTCCTCGAGTCGGATCGTGACAACGAAGCCGTCCAAGACGTTGTGCTGAATATTGACCAGACGATTCGTGCCCGGTACGAGCGGATATCGTCGGACCTGGCGGTCCATCTTGCCACCGCGGGTTGAGCGGCACAGCGACAGCGTCGTCAGCGAGCGTGCGCCTGCTGCAGTAATGGGGGTCAAGTATATGCGTATGACATGGGCGGCGATGTTCGCGCTCGCGGCGGTTGCCGGCATCGTCGTAATCGTGCGACTGGCGGGTCGGCGT
>JBPYFA010000489.1:0-13032 GCA_051986585.1 Vicinamibacterales bacterium
GATCGGTGCCGGAGCATCGATCCAGGCAACCCGGAACCCCGGCGCGAGCGTTTTCGAAAAGCTGCTCAAGTAGATGACTCGGCCGTCATGGTCGTCCGCCTTGATCGGCCGGACGTCCGCTTGCGTCGCTGAATCCTCGAAATACAAGTCACGATACGGGTCGTCTTCAACGATGAGGACATTGCGGGTCGCGGCCCACTCGATCAACTGCACCCGTTTCCGGAGACTCCACAGAAGACCTGTGGGATTCTGAAAATTCGGCACTACGTAGAGGAACGGAACCCGGCGCCCGCTCTTCACCAGCCGCTGGTGGATGTCGTCGAGCGCGCGCAGATCGATGCCGTCGGGCTCCTGCGGCACACCTTCCATCTGTGCCCGCACGTTTCGGAATGCCGTGATAGCCCCGGTGTAGGCGGGCAGTTCGACAAGGGCGATATCACCGGGATCAAGGAGAACCCTGGCGACGAGATCGAGCCCCTGCTGCGATCCCGTGGTCACCAGGAGACGTTCCATCGACGTGGCCACGCTGCGTTCCTGCATGACCCCGGCAATCACCTCGAGCAGAGGTCTGAACCCCCGGGTGGCACCGTACTGGAGGGCGCTCCCGTGGGAGCCGGAGAGCAGCTCGCGCGCGATCTCGGAAAAGTCGGCCCACGGAAAGGTTTCCGGGGCCGGATATCCCGGTGCAAACGAAATCAGGTCGCGGTTCTGCGCAAGGATGGTGCCCATCCGGCGAATCGCCGATTCCTGCATGCCGACGGCCGCCTGTGAGAGAAATTCGTCGTAATTCATCATGCGAGATGTGGACCGGTGACATCCGTCGCGGCGTCCGGCACGCGCACGGCGGCAACACTATGCAGATAGTACCGGTATTGAGTCAGATAGGCACCGAGCGCCGTCAGCGCGAGATACTCGAAGGCGATTCCTCGCAGCAGCCACGCGCCCAATTGCAGCGGCACCATCGCCAGCCCGACGAACGGGACAACGGCAATGAGCGCGAGCCCTGCCGTCGCCAGCCAGGACGCGGCGGTGGCGATCAACACGAACAGCAACACGATGCCGAAAATGCCGGCGACTTCACGCAGGCTGCCGCGGATGAACTGCGCGACCTTCCGCATCCCTTCCCGCACGCCCACGTCTTCGACCGTGATTGCCATCTGCGTGAGAAGGTAAAGGAAGTTAACGATCGCCAGCCACACGAGCACGGCACCGATCCCCAGCACGGCGAGGAACGTCCCAAAGGTCCAGCGAAGCCAGGCTCCCAGATTCCCGGTCAGCCCGTACCCACCCATCACCACCGCCAGGCACGCCGCGCCAGTGATTGCGTAGACCACCAGCAGGCAGAGTCCGAGCTTGATGAACCGAGCGGCAAACTTGCGGCATCCGTCGAGGAAGGGTTCGATGTTCGTGATATTCGCCCGGCGCAATACCGCCAGCCGGAGCGGCGGGCGTTCGATCGGCCCGGCCTGGGATTCAGCCGTCGCCAGAATCGATACCGCTCCGCCTTTCACGATGAACGTCAAGATCGAGGCGCCGAGGAGCACGATCAGAAACGATGCGGCGAAACATGCCAGCGCGAGCGGATTTGCACGGAGCACGGCGATGACGCTGGGAATGCTGTCCTTCATGTCCCCCGCCATCACGTCTTCGATATCGGCGCCGAGCAACAGGACGACGAGGGCAATGCCTCCGACCACCGGGACAGCCAACAGTAATTGCTGCGTGCCTTCGGCGATGAATTGCACGGCAATCAGCGGCCAGTTGGCGGCGGCCACAAAGGCGCCCCGCTTGAGCGAAGCCTTCAAGGCAGGGGGGTGGGGCATCGAACTAATTGATTGTACCCTTTGCGGTATTCTGCTGCTTCAGTGTCCTCCCCTTTAGCGCCGGGTCTTCGCGAGCGGCGTGTCAGCGTCCGCCGGCTCATTGCGGCTGGCTCTGCGATTGCGGTGGTAGCGGCGCTCGCGGGCGCCTTCGTCGAACTCTGGCGTTTTGGATTCACCCAATCCGCCGCGGCGGCGCGTCTCGAGCGGCACGTACGTCGCGACTTCGACCGCATGACGACAGTGCTGACGCAAGTCGCGGTCGGTGTTGCGATGGATCCGGAGGCATCTCGCGCGCTCTCCGGTGGATCCGAACCAGCGCGGGATCTGTTCGAGCTGCTCGATCGTCGCCTCGCTAACGTGGACGAGGTGCCGGACTCGGTCGCAGTCACCGTTTACGATCGCGCAGGTGTTGCGCTCGCCTGGGTCGGGCGTCCGTCAGATGTTGGCGTCTCGGCACGGCTGAACGGACCGTCGGCTTTCTTCGTGACGCAGACGCCGCTGGGGCTTCGGCTCGTCCACGTCCTGCCGATTCTTGACGGCGACCAACACCGCGTCGGTTCGGTGGCGGCAGAACACGTCCTGTCGCCGTCGCCGCCGGCCGCCACGATCGCGGCCAGCGACTTCGTGCTCGATACCCCGCTCGGTCCGGCGTCGTTGCGCATGCGGTGGCAGGGTGCGGGCGACACGCCGCGCGCAAATGCGTTTCTGCTGCATGCGCCGGGCGGCGAACCGCTGGTCGAAGTGTCGATGGACCCGAAGGTTCTCGACGCGGCGAGGAGTGCGTGGCGTCGTCACGTGATCGCGGCGGTGTTGGCGATTGCCGGAATCACCGTGCTCCTGCTCATGGGACCGGTGCTCGATCGTCGCGCCGGAGCGACCACATCGTCCGAGTTTGCTCGAACGACAGGTGCCGGTCTGTTGCTGCTCATCGCCGCAGCGGCGATCCTGACGGCCGCACTCGCGATCGAACTCGGTCGACGGCCACCGTCAAGCGCGCTCCTGCTGATTGGTGGCGTCACGACGGCCGGCGCGATCGCGCTGGTTGCGGGCCCGATGGTCAGGCTGCGTATTGCATTGCGCGCACGTCGCCAGAACACGGATCTCGCGCCCGCGATTTTCATGCTGCGTCAAGCGCTCGCCGGCGTGGCCGTCGCAATCATTCTGGTGACATTTGCCCGGCTGTTGCCGACGGCGGTCGACCCCTTCAGCATCGACCTGCGGCATTTCTCGCTGCATCCCTGGAACGCCACTCGCCTGGCGCTCCTGACAGGACTTCTCGCCTGCCATGCAGCCGCGTTGTGGACGTGCACGCTGATCCTGAGCGCTGCGCTCGCGTCGTGGCGAGTCAGCCGGTCAGCCGCATGGCGGCTGCGCGTCGTTCTGATATGGATTGCCCCCTCCGTGGTGACGGCGTTCCTCGCCGAATTTCGACAGTGGGCGCTGCCAACGATCGGGCTCGTTCTTTCCTCGTCGGCCTGTGCCGTCGCCGCGATGACCGCAGCACGCGTCGTGGTCTGGTACCGCCATACGACGGTGGCCGCGCGGATTCTCGCGTTGTTCGCGGCGTTCCTCGTGCCGGCGCTTCTGTTGTATCCGTCGGTCGACTATTTCGCGGAAGCAGCGCTGCGACGAGTGATCGCCTCGCAATACGCTGTCCAGGCGCAACGCCATGCGGAGACACTGCAGGAGCGCTTGAACGACGCGCGGGCGGAAATCGACGCCTTGACCGGATTGCCGGCGCTCGTGACTGAGGCCCCGACGTCGGCCTCGTCTTGCGAGAGCACCCAGAGCGCCTATTTCGTGTGGAGTCGAACGGCGCTCGCAGCGGCGCGACTGACCTCTGCGGTTGAGCTCTACAACGCCGACGGAGTTTGTGTCAGCCGCTTTGCGCTCAACCTGCCCGAATACTCCGGCGCCGCACAGGCGCCACAAATTGAGGCCGCGTCTCCCTGCCAATGGGACGTGTTTGGCGAAGCCGCGCCGTTTGGTGCCGAGGAACGCCGCATGCTGCACGCGGCCAAACAGATATGTACGACGGACACCCCTGGAGGGCCACAGCGGGTCGTCGGAACGATCGTCGTCCATGTCTTGGTTTTCGATTACCGGACGCTTCCGTTCATCACCTCGCAGAATCCGTACTTCGAAGTGTTCCGTCCGGTCGAGGCCGCGAGTGAAGGCACGACCGGGAGCGAGGTGGAAGTTGCCATCTACGGGTGGAGCCTTGCCGCGGTCTACAACTCGCCGCACGCGGCATGGTCGATCGACGATCAGCTGTTTGCCCGCATCTACGATCCGGCACGGGGGCCGTTCTGGACAACGGTGCGGACCAACGACGGGCGCTATCGCGTATTCTTCTCGAACGATCGCGTGTTCATTTACGCCATCGGCTATCGCACGCTGACCCTGTTCGATCATCTGGTGCACCTGGCCGAATTGACGACGCTCTCTGGCGTCCTCTACGTCGTGGTGCTGATCGCGACCGCGATATTCACCCGGCTGGCGCGGGCGCACCCGCGCCTCGGACGCGCTCTCTTGCGTGAAATACGCGCGAGCTTCTATCGAAAGCTCTTTCTCGCCTTCGTGCTCGCATCGATCATCCCGGTTCTGATTCTTGCCGTGGCGATCCGCTGGTATTTTGCCAATCTGCTGACGGCTGACGTGGCACTGGAGGCCGCTCGCACCGCCGCCGTGGCGCAGCGCGTGATCGAACAATCGAACGCGCTGACGCAGCGCACCGAAGGGCTCGCGTTCGCCTCGCTCGACGACGTCATGATCTGGATCAGTCAAGTGATCGACCAGGACGTGAACATTTTTGAGGGAGCGCAACTCGTCGCCACCAGCAAGCGGGATCTGTTTGCATCCGGATTGCTTGCCACCCGCACGCCGGATGCGGTGTATCGAGCCATCGCGTTGCAGCGTCTTCCGAGCTTTGTCGGCGAAGACCTGATCGGGACGGTGCCGTACACGATTGCCGCGGCCCCGGTTCACGCCGCCGGCCGCAAAGCGATCTTGACGGTTCCGCTGGCGACGCGCCAGCGCGATATCGACCGTGAGATCGACGATCTCGATCGCGGCGTGCATCTCGCATCGCTGCTGTTCGTGCTCCTCGGTGCGGCGATCGGGCTGTCGATGGCCGAACGGATCGCCGATCCAATCAGCCGGTTGACACGCGCCACCCGCCGCATTGCTCGAGGAGACTTCGACGCGCAAATCGCTGTTCGATCGTCAGATGAATTGCGGCGCTTGGTGGAAGCGTTCAATAGCATGGCGGCGGAACTGAAAGCGCAGCGCACGCAACTCGAACGTACCCACCGCCTCGAAGCGTGGGCGGAAATGGCTCGCCAGGTGGCGCACGAGATCAAGAATCCGCTGACACCGATTCAGTTGTCGGCCGAGCACCTGCGGCGTGTGCATGCCGATCGGGGCGAACCGATGGGCGAAGTGCTGGAAGGGTGCGTCAACACAATCCTCGGCCAGGTGAAGCTGCTCCGGCAGATTTCTGCGGAGTTCTCGAGTTTCGCCTCCTCCCCGACCGCCAGGCCAGCGCTGGTCGACGTCCCCGAGCTCGTCGCGGACGTCCTCGATCCGTATCGTGCCGGGCTGTCTGGGCGGATCGAGATCATCAATCGAGTGCAGGGTCCCCTCCCGCGCGTCTTCGTCGATCGCACGCTCGTCGCGCGCAGCCTGGCGAACATCGTCGAAAACGCCCTGCACGCGATGACCGGCGAGGGTCGGCTCACGGTTGACGCGTCGGCGGACGACCATCACGTCACGCTTCGAATTCACGACAACGGCGTTGGCATGGACGACGAAGCGCTGGCCCGGGTATTCGAGCCATATTTCTCCACCAAGACCACAGGCACCGGCCTCGGCCTGCCAATCGCGCGACGAAACATCGAATTGAGTGGCGGCTCGATCGACTTAGACAGCGGCAAGGGACGGGGAACGACGGTGATCGTGCGCTTGCCTGTGGCGGTGAGCTGAATGCGAGCGGCATTCACTGTCGAGGCGCACGAACCGACGGTCACATCGAAGAAGCGAAGATTCGAAGAACAGCAAAACTTCGATTTTTCGATTCTTCGAACCTTCGACGCAAAACAGTCGGTACGTCTCAGCGCCAGAGTGAAGGTTGCCGAATTAGTACGGATGCTCGCTCGAATCCGGCAGGCGCGCATCGCCGCTGGCGTGACGTCGCAGCCGCGTGTAGCCCCACATGATCAGTGCGGCAGCGGTATAGGTATAAGACAGCACGACGAGAGCAATGCGCGGATGCGTTGCCACCAGCGCGAGCGCGATGATCGCGAGGAACAGCGGGAAATAGGAACGCGTATGCCCGACATCGATCGCTTTGACGCTGCGGAACCGAATCGTGCTCACCATCAGGAACGCAGGCACGAGCACCATGGCCAGTGCCGGAAACGCCGCCTCGCGCTCCTGCAGTCCATAGGGATACAGGTAAACGGTTGACGCAATCACCGATGCCGCCGCCGGACTCGGCATGCCGACGAAATATCGTTTATCTGTCGACGCCGTGGTGGTCGTGGACTGCACGTTGAAGCGGGCCAACCGCATCGCCGCCGCGCTCACATAAAGGAATCCGGCAGCCCAACCCAGTCGTTCCAGCGGCCAGAGCCCCCATGTGAACGCCAGAATCGCCGGCGCCAACCCAAACGACACGACATCGGCCAGCGAATCGAGCTCAACGCCGAAGGCCGACGACGAGTGTGTGAGGCGTGCGAAGAACCCGTCGAGGGTATCGAGAATCATCGCGATCCCGATGAACAGCGCAGCCGTATCGAAGTCGGATCGGGTCGAGTAGACGACGCAGGCGTACCCGCAAAACAGGTTCGCGACGGTAAGCAGCGACGGTAGCAGGAACACGCCGCGGCGAAAACGATTCGGCCGATCTTCACGGCGGCGGCGCGGCAGTGGTGGATTATCCAGCACGGCCGCTCCCGAGAGTGGCAAGAACCGTCTCACCGGCAATCACGCGATCGCCGACCGCGACTCGGACGGTGGCATCGGTCGGAAGGAACACATCCATGCGCGATCCGAACTTCATCAGCCCCACGCGCTCGCCGCGGTCGAGCACCTGTCCTTCCCGAACGCGGCAAACGATCCGCCGTGCGAGGATGCCAACAACCTGCCGGAACACGACCGGACGGCCGTCGTGCTCGACCCAGACCTCGTTGAGCTCGTTCTCGTTCGACGCTTCATTGTACGCCGGGAGGAACTTTCCCGGCCGATAGTCCACGCGTGTGACTCGCCCGGCGACCGGCGTGCGGTTGATGTGCACGTCCATCGGCGATAGAAAAATCGTGATCTGTTTCCACGAGCCCGGCGGCGACCAGCGGTCGTCGCTCGGCCCTGCGATCATCACGCGGCCGTCCGCTGGCGCAACCACCAATCCAGGCTCCCGGGGGACCTGCCGCTCGGGATCGCGGAAGAAGTAGGCCATGAAGCCGCCGAGCGCGGCAAACGGTGCGGCGAGGGCAAAACGCCGCATCGCCACGAGAAGTGCGGCCGGGACGGCGGCTGCGGCAATGAACGGGAACCCCGCGCGATCGATTCTCATTGATTGCGATGATGCCCGGAACCGGGCAGAAAGTCACGAGGGCCAGGAATCGGTCGGCGATCGGGCTCGACCGGTTGCTGGCCCTTCGATCAAAAAAAGGGAGCGATGGCGCGCTCGACGCCGTGTCAGCGGTGAGCGGCGTGCGACGGTCGGCCTTCCATGCGATGACGGCGCAGGATGCTCTCCATTTGGTCTTTCACCTGGAGCTTGACCTTTTTCAATCGGACTTCTTCGAGCTGTTCGGGCTGCGTCAGATATGTGCGATCGGTGAGGTTGTGGATCTGTTCGTCGAGGGCGTGATGACGGCTGGCAAGTTGGCGGTACTCTTCGTCGCTCTGCAACAGTTGACGCTTCAGCTCTTCGAAGTCGTTCGGCATTTCCGCCTCCTGGAGAAGAGGTTAGTCATGGACATTCATAAGGCGAACCTATCATAAGCAGCGACTCGCTTCAAGGTTCCGTATTCGAATCCAAAAAGTCGAGTTTGCGGTTCCAGAGGACCAGGGCGTCCTCAACTGGCTGGGTGTAGTAATCCGGCCGTATTCCTTCGATCGCAAACCCAAACCGTTGATACAACCTGAGTGCGGCGTCATTGGAGCGCCGGACCTCGAGCGTGGCGCGGGTCAGGCCCGCGGCGACCGCCTCGGCGAGCACGAATCGCAGGAGGCGTGTCGCGTGGCCCCGTCGTCGAACGGTGTCAGTGACCGCCAGCGTGTTGATATGCAATTCGTCGGAGACAAACCAGCAGCCACAGAACCCAAGCAAGCGACCGCCGGTGTCGCGCAGCGTGTAGACGCGGACGATGTCCGTGTTCCGCAGGTCGCGCTCGAGCACTTCACGCGACCAGGGATTGGTGAACGCTGCCGCTTCGAGCGCGATCACGTCCGTCAGATCGTCGCTGTCCCGCAGCCGCGTGATCGAGAAGTCCGCCGTTTGATCGCTGGACATCACGACGATGCGCGCCGCGCGCGCGCGAGTTCCGCATCCGATCGCCGCACGTAGATCGGCACGATCGCATGCGGCAGCACGGCGCTGGCGGCGTTCTCCAGCGCGATGCGGGCGATCGGCGCGGCGAGAAGAGGCGGGGCCTGAATGGATGCCCGGCCATCCGTTTCACGACGCAGCACGTCGGCATGGCGAACCGCGCCGTCGCCAACGAACGTGACACGTGCCAGATCCGTATGCGCCGACCACGTCTTCAGGACGACGGAGGGATCGGCCGACACGGGCGGAATGAGGATCGTCTTGCCCTCCGGCCCGTACAGCGCCGCGAACACTTCTCCGCGCTGGGCGTCCATCCACGCCGCCACTGCATCGCCTGGATCGACGGCGCTTCGTGCCAACGCGTCAAGCGTGGACACCGCGACCACGCGCTTGCCGTGCGCCATCGCCATGCCTTGAATCGTCGCAATGCCAACGCGCAAACCGGTGAAAGAGCCTGGGCCCGCTGCCACGGCAAAGAGATCCACGGCCTCGATGCGAGTGTCCGCTGCCGAGAGGACCTCGGCGATCTCGCTTGGCAGCCGTTGCCCATGAGTGATCGTCGGATCTCCCGCACGCTCCACGCGAACTGTTGAATCGTGGAGTACGGCAATGCTGCCATCTCTGGTTGTCGTATCGAGCGAGAGAACGATCACAATGAACCTTGTCGAACCATTGAGCCTCGGCGAACCAGTGGACCTTGTTGAACCGGTGAACTCTGGCGAACCTTGTAGAACCCACGGAACCTTGTAGAACCACGGAACCCTGCAGAACCCAGTAGAACCACGGAACCCTGCAGAACCCAGTAGAACCCCGCAGAACCCAGCAGAACCCACTAGAACCCACTAGAACCCCGCAGAACCCCGTAGAACCAGATGTTATACTGACGCCCCAGACGCTCCCCGAAATGGCCTCCCCTCCTGTGTCTTCTGAACCAGCCGGCGCGACGCCGGCGATGCGTCAGTATTTCGAAGCCAAGCGCCAGTTCCGAGATGCAATCGTCTTCTTTCGCATGGGCGATTTTTACGAGATGTTCTACGAGGACGCGCTGACCGCCGCGCGCGCTCTCGAGTTGACCCTCACCTCGCGATCGAAGGACTCGGCCGGTGGCGCAATCCCGATGTGCGGTGTGCCACATCATGCTGCCGATGGTTACATCGCGCGCCTCGTCAGAAAAGGGTTCCGCGTCGCCGTCTGCGAGCAGATGGAGGATCCCAAGAAGGCCAAGGGGCTCGTCCGCCGCGAAGTCGTCCGGGTTGTTTCACCCGGCACACTCACCGACGCCGGCTATCTGGAGGCGCGCGAGCCTGCGTTTCTGATGGGCATCGTTCCGGCCTTGACCGGGTCGGAGTACGGGGTTGCGCTGCTCGACGTCTCAACCGGTGAGTTCACGACGACAGAGTACAGCGGCAGCGATGCGCGCCAGGCGCTCGCCGATGAACTCGCTGTTCTGCGCCCCCGAGAAGTCCTGACACCCGCTGGCGCCGACGATGTGACCGCGCTGGTCAACGAGTTGCGTCTCGACACCCGCGTCACGACAGCCGACGCCTGGACGTTCGAGTTCGAGGCGGCTCGGTCGGCACTCCTCGCGCAGACTCGCGCGCAGTCGCTCCATGGGTTTGGCCTCGAAGCACATCGAGCGGCGACCTGTGCCGCCGGCGCACTGGTTCAGTATCTTCGTGAGACGCAGAAGGCGGATCTCGCGCACGTGCGCGACGTGGCGTTTCGGACCGGTGCCGATGCCATGCTCATCGATCCGACGACGCTGGCGAACCTCGAGGTGATCGAAGCCGCCGGCGGCGGCAGGAACGGGTCGCTCCTGAACGAAATCGATCGGACCATCACCGCGATGGGCGGCCGTCTGATCCGCAACTGGGTGTTGCGACCGCTCGTGGCCCTGGAACGGATACAGGATCGGCTCGACGGTGTGGAAGAATTTGCGTTCCGCAGTACCGAGCGCGCGAAAGTGCGGGAAACGTTAAAGGGCGTGCACGATATCGAGCGGCTCGTCGCCCGGGCCGCCCTCGGTACCGCCGGTCCGCGCGATCTGGTTTCGCTGCGGCAATCGCTCGAGGCGATTCCGCGTGTTCGGATGCTGGTCGAGCCGTTCCAGGCTCCCCTCGTCCGCAGTCTTGGCGCCGAGCTCGACGATCTGGCCGATGTGCGCAGCGAGCTCGATCGGGTGCTGCTCGACGAGCCACCGGTGAACGCCCGTGATGGCGGCGTGGTCCGCGACGGGGTCGATTCGGAGCTCGACGATCTGCGGACGATCAGCCGCTCGGGCAAGCAACGGATCGCCGAGATGGAGGAAGCCGAGCGCGCCCGGACCGGAATCGGCTCACTCAAGATCCGGTTCAATCGCGTGTTCGGGTATTACATCGAAGTCTCGCGGTCAAACCTCGCAAGCGTGCCGTCCGACTATCACCGCAAGCAGACGATTGCCGGCGGCGAACGGTTCATCACGCCGGACCTGAAGGCTTACGAGGAAAAGGTTCTCGGCGCCGACGAACGCATTCTGGAGCGTGAGGTCGAGATCTTCGAGGCGCTGCGTCGCCGCGTCGCGGCGGAAGCGCCGCGGGTGCAGGACACGGCTCGGGGGCTGGCGACTTTTGACGCGCTGAGCGCGCTCGCGGAAACCGCCGCGCTCCAGAACTACACGAAGCCGCTGATCCACGACGGCGACGAACTGGTTGCGACCGATGTGCGCCACGCCGTGGTCGAGCGTTTCGCTGCTGGCGCGTTCGTACCGAACGACATCACGCTCGATGGCGACGCGCACCAGTTGATCATCTTGACCGGCCCGAACATGGGCGGCAAATCCACCTACCTTCGGCAAACGGCGCTGCTGTGTCTGATGGCTCAGGCCGGCTCGTTCGTGCCGGCGCGGACGGCAAAGCTTCCGGTCGTCGATCGCCTGTTTGCACGGGTAGGTGCCGCCGACAACATTGCCCGCGGCCAATCGACGTTCATGGTCGAAATGCAGGAGACGGCCAACATCCTGCACTGTGCGACGTCGCGAAGCCTCGTGATCCTCGATGAGATCGGCCGTGGTACCGCTACCTTCGATGGTCTCAGCCTCGCGTGGGCCGTCGCCGAGCATCTCGCGTCCAATTCCCGGGCCCGGCCGAAAACGATATTTGCCACTCACTACCACGAGCTCACCGATCTCGCCGACGCCCTGCCGACCGTCGTCAACCTTCACGTCGTCGTTCGCGAGTGGAAGGACGATATCGTCTTTCTCCGCAAAGTCGTGCCCGGGCGCTCCGATCGCAGCTACGGGATTCACGTCGCACGGCTGGCCGGCCTGCCGCCGAACGTCGTCGCGCGTGCCCGCGAAATTCTGAACGGGCTGGAACGCGACGAGCTGTCGCGCGGTGGGCGGCCGTCGATGAGCGCCGCGGGCGACGCTCCCAGCGGACAGATGGGACTGTTTCAGTCGCCGACCGAGGTTGACGAGGTGCACCGGCGACTGCGAAGCCTCGACATCAACGAGATCACGCCGATGCAGGCGCTGACGCTGCTGGCCGAACTCAAAGGCGCGGTGAACGAGTGATCCGACGGCGAGTGACATGGCCGTCGGCGATCGTGGTCGCGATCGCGTGCGTCACGGGCGCGTGTCGGGAAAAGCGTCCGCCGGGCGACATCATTGTCGTCGGCACCACGAATTCGGCGACCAATCTCGATCCCCGCGTCGGCACCGATGAAGCCTCCCAGAAAATCCATCAGCTCGTCTTCAACACTCTCGTCCACATCGATTCACAGCTTCGGATCGTTCCCGAGCTGGCCGAATCGATCGATCACCCGGATCCGCTGACCTATGTTGCGCGGCTTCGCAAGGGTGTGCTCTTTCACAACGGCCGCGAGCTGACCTCCGCCGATGTCGTCTACACGTTCAGGAGCTTTCTCAATCCGAACTTCAAGGGACGATCGGGTGCCTACCGCGTGCTCGCGGCGGTCAACCCGATCGACGCCTACACGGTCGAGTTCAAGCTGAAGAACCCGCTCAATTCATTTCCCGTCAATCTGGTGATGGGCATCGTCCAAGACGGTTCCGGCAGTGCGAACGCACGTCAACCGATCGGCACCGGACCGTATCGGCTGACGGAGTTCGTGCCAGACGATCATGTTTCACTGACCGCGTTCGATCACTACTACGCTGGCCGCCCGCGCAACGACGGCATTCTCCTGAAAGTGGTCCCCGACGACACGATGCGCGGCCTCGAGCTCCGCAAGGGATCGGTCGACCTCATCGTCGACGACTTGTCGCCAGATGTCGTGTGGCAGCTTCAGCGCGAAGGTCGAGTGCAGGTACGGACTGCGGCGGGGACCGATTACGCCTACATCGGGTTGAACCTCAACGACCCGATCCTCAGCCACGTCGAGGTCCGCAAGGCGATCGGCTATGCGATTGACCGGGAGGCGATTGTCAAATATCTGCGGCGCGGGTTTGCGTCGACGGCGGTTGGAATCGTCCCGCCGATGTCGTGGGCGTTCGAACGGAAAGTCTTCGACTTCTCTCACGACCCGGCCGAGGCCGAACGGCTCCTCGATGCCGCGGGGTTCCGCGACCCGGATGGGCCGGGCCCGCTTCCCCGCTTTCGATTGTCGCTGAAGACGTCGACCACCGAGGTCTACAGGATTCAGGCGGCCGCCATC
>JBPYFA010000490.1:0-7036 GCA_051986585.1 Vicinamibacterales bacterium
ACCGCCGCCTTCAGCCTCTCGGCCACCTCACCGCACGTCTGCAAGTATACGAGAAAACGACACTTACCCGGAAACTTGAAGCGGTGAATCGGCGAGGGCGATTCGCGTTGAAACCGCGGCCTTTGCCGGTAAATGAAACAACGGAAACGCTTTGTGTTGTTGGTCGTGCTCGCTGGTAGGGCACAGTGGTTTGGGCACATTCTTGGGCACATTCAGCGCCGCCGTCACGAGCGCGACGTCGCAGCCGGGCGCGGTTTACACCACGCTCGATCGACTGGAGCGAAAACGGTTGATCTCGTCCCAGCTCAAAGCCGGGACGGCGTCGCGAGACGGTCGCGCCCGCCGCTATTACGTGATCGAGAACACGGGCATTCGTGCCTTGAACGAATCCAGGGGCGCCGTCAACAACATCTGGCACGGCCTGCGATGGCCGCTGAAAGGCAAGACCTGAAGATGCGGATTCCGACGAGCGAGATGCCCCCGCGCTGGTTGCAGCGTGTCCTGCGGCTGCTCCTGAAGCGACGCGATCGTGATTCGATTCTCGGCGATTTCTTCGAGGAGTATTGCGAAGGCCCGGAGCGCGGTTACTTTGCGAGGATTTTCCGTTGATTCGCCAGGATCTTTCCCTGGTTGGCCTCAATCCGCTGCTGGTTCCGGAGCACCTGATCCAACTTCCGCTGATTAGCGATGATGGTGCGCTGATTGGCCTTGATTTCCCTTTGGTTCTGAAGCACTTGATCGAGCTTCTGTTGATTCCTCAACAGCTTGGTCTGGTTGCGTAGAACCCTCGCCTGATTCGCAAGCACCTGCCGTTCGCTCATGGCCACTCCGTTCGCGTGTCGTTGTCGGCTGAAAGTTGTGACGTGCGGCCGAGTCTACGAGAGATCTCCACGTGCCTGCAATCACGCAAATGCACGAACGCCTCGCACCCCTCGGCCGGTTCGCTATCGTCGTCACTGCCAGGCGGAACCGGCAGGCGTCCGGCGTCGACGAGGTCTCGCCGTAGTGCTGCGGCGCAAGCGATTCGCTCAATGGGAGGAAACACCCGCTCATGTTCGACGACGAGCTTCCGGATCAACCGGTGCAGCTAGACCTATGATTGCGGATTTCGGACTGAAGATTGCCGATTTGTTGATTGCCGACTGAGGATTGAGACTGTCGATTGAGGATTGAGACTGCCGATTGAGGATTGAGACTGCCGATTGAGGATTGGCGCTCAATCGACAATCGACCATCGATGAAATCGGCAATCACCAATCATCAGTCGGCAATCGACTGACCGTCAGAGCAACGTGCCTCGGAGCACGAACAGGATATGCGACGACCGCGACATGACGCGAGCTACAGTTTTCGCAGATACGCGAGCAGCGCCGGTCGCTCATCCGGCGCGATGAAGCCGCGATCAACCACGGTGCCGTTCGACGAGACGATCGCCGGTAGATTCGGAGATCAGATCTCCTTGAGCCGCCCCGAGGCGTACTTGTGCAACAGACTCGAGATCAGCGTCTGGTACGGTAGTCCTTCCGCGAGCGCCCGCTTCTGGATCGCCTCCAGATCCTTGCTTGAGAGTCGAATGTTGAGCCGCCGGTCCTTGCGGAATGTGGCCTTCGCATAACGGGAGTAGCGCCCTCGTTCGCGCTTACCGCCCTTGGCGGACTTCCATTCGCCGCGCTCGACAGATTCGAGCAGCTCCTTTTCGTCAGCGTCGATCTTCATCGTCGTCCTCCTCACCGAGGTATTGCTTCGTCGCCTTCCGACTCGGAATGATCGTCTTCAGGAAGACCATGTCCTCGTCTTCGACGAACGGCACAAGGTACACGTAGTCCTCGCGACGGACGACGAAGATACGCTGGCCGGCGTAGCGGTCGGGGTTCGGATGTTCGAGGATATCGAGCAAGTCCCCCCGCTCCATGTGGAAGACGATGTCCTCAAACCCAATGCCGCGCTCCGCCCTGAGCTTCGCGTTCTTCGCGTCGTCCCAGTCGAAGTACTTCAACGACATTCAGGATATCACGATGTGTGCTTGATAGGCACACACTGGCATCGTGCCCGCTGTGCCCGCCAGTGTGCCCGAACTCGGTCCGAAGTCCATCAAACGGTAGCCAACGGCAACCAAGCTCTGAAAAGAAAACGGGCCTGAAATCAACGATCTCAGGCGCGTTCTCGAACTCTCGGCAGCCTCAGCAAACCGCAGCCTTCAGCCTCTCGGCCACCTCACCGCGCGAGAATGCTACGTATATACAAGATCACGGTTTACGAGAGCCGCGTTGTCCCCACGATTGTCCCTAGACGTGTGGCCGCCCTGGCTCGGAATGCGTTGAGAACTACCGCCACTTTGGCTTGACACCGGATACAGGACGGCAACGGTTTTTTTCTCAATCCGACATCGCCGCAAGGTGCTGACGCATCGATGATTGCCGGCCTGAGCTGGATCAGACCGTCGCAGTGACGCTACTTGCGAAGCAACGACTCGCGTCGCACACAGAGCGCAACAGCTTCCTTCCGAAGGTAACGGTTCTTTGAACCGCTGGATGTCAATCTAGTGTCCTGTCCGCGTGGATCGCGGCATAAGTCCCGGAGCGCGGCGCCCGGATGGCAAGGCGCGACGACCGCGAATACCAGGAGTATTTAAGGGAGGAGCAACGCCGCCAGCCGGGATGCCCCGCCCGGGAGTTATGTCCGAACCACGCGGACAGGACACGAGGTTGAGCATTAACGATGCGGGTTCAGTATCCTGATTACCCATGACCCAGATTGGGCGACCCTTTGAAGGAACACGCTTGGAAAGCATTCTGGGGAGTCGACCCGATTGATAGCTGATTACCTCAACGCACAACCCGTTCGACGATTTACCGCTGTAGCATGCTGCTTGATCTAACTCGGTGAGCGCCGGCATTCGTCAGAGGGTTTCGATTCACCTTACACGGTTTTACACGATCTCCTCGGTTTGCTGACGGATGATGCACCGACGAAGAAAAGTCCGCGAAGCTTCTCTGGAGTTCATAATCCAAGTCGGTATTAGTGCTAAGCAGGTGCCCAATGCGTACGTTCCTCGCCGCGGTGGCGGCGTCGGTGGGAGTTCTCGCATCCACGACGACCGTTGCGCTCAGTCAGTCCAGACCAGCGACGGCGCTGTCAGTCGAAGGCGTGTGGAAAGGCGTCAGCGTCGTCGTCACTGGCGCCAATCCGTACACGATTCCCAACCGGCTACCCATGATGATCATCTATACAAAGCGGCATTACAGCGTCCTCGCGCAGGACGGCGATGGACGACAAATACCGCGAGAGGTGCCGCCGCCTCTGCAGACACCCGGCAAACCGACGGATGCGGAGAAAATTGCCCGCTACGAATTCTGGACGCCGGTAGTCGCGGACGCAGGCACCTACGAGCTGAAAGGAAGCACACTAATCCAACGTCAGATCGTCAATAAGGATGGCATGCCAATCGAGAGGATCCGCGAAATCCGGATCGAAGATGGTGGCAATACGTTGGTGGAGATCACGAAGTCAGCTCCGGGACAGCCGGTCCGTGAGACCCGCAGAATCTTTGCACGAATGGAGTAGAAGCGGACGCAGGATCGTATGCTCAAAGGAGCGGTCAAACGTTTCCGAAGTCCTCATCGTAGCGGCCTCCAACCATGTACTGCTCGACGAGACGCTCTGCATCGTAGAGATTCGGGACGGTGGCGGCCCTACTGGCAGCGACAGACGTTTTCGCAACCTTTGACGACGATGAAGTCGCACACCCGAGTGCGAAAACAACAACGCTTGCGACGGCACTCGTCGTCGGAAAGCCGCGCAGATCCCTTGTCATCGTTCATCCCTCAGGTGAACTCAGGAGGCGGCGGGCGTCCAGATCGAGACACGCTGCTGGGCGCGGCTCCCGACCCGCACGTTCAGCTAATTCTCCACCGCAAACAAGTCCGAGCGACTCGCGTCGATCCGTTAGCGCTCCGCGCGGAGCAGGATGGCGATGAGAATCGTCGGAGGTCGCGGCCATTGAATCCCTCCGGGTCAGACCATCAAGAACACGAGAACTCCCGCCAACAGCAGCCAGCACGCCCAATACAGCGCCGTGACTGCTGGACCGCTCGCTGCCGGCGTCTCTGCTTCAAGGCGATGCCTGTCCCACATGCCGAAGGTGTGCACGAATACACCGGCAAACGTGACGAGTCCAGGTTCATGGGACGCACTGATAATGAACGGACGTCGAGCGGGAGGGCCGGCTGCTGGCCGGCCCTCCGGTTTCCATGGCTGTCACTGCGCGACGTTGGCGAGCTGCTTGTGCATGTCCGCCGCAGCGTTCGCCTCCTTCGCCGCGTCGCGCGATAGCTCCGCGAGATGGCTGTAGATAGGGGCTGCCTGTTCGATCCGAGTGCCCTTGAGTGACGCTCCGAAGGCGTCATGTTCCTTCGCATCGGCGGCATACCGGCCGGCCAGCGTCCGGAAATACTCCTCGAGCGCGTGATGATCTGCCGGCGTGCGCGCCTTCGCGGCGAGTTCAGCCAGTTGCTTATCGGTAGGCGCGGGCGCCCCGGCGCCACTGTGGAATCGAGCTGTGTTTGGCGGTGGAGTGGCGGATTCGCCGCCGGCGAGCTTGTTGTGGTACGCCGCAAGCTCTCGCAGAGTCGCCGACTCCTGGGTATTCAATTCAGCAAGACGCTTGCAATGAGCACTCATGCCGCTGGCCAGGTTGCGGCTCGGATTTCCGACCGCGCTCTGCGCCATCGACTGATGTCTCGCCGCCTCAGCGACGTACTGATCGGCGAGCGCGTAGAAGTGCGCCGCAAGACGCGCGTTGTCGTCGGGCTCACCGCGCGCGACCAGTTGGCGGACTTCAAGGCTGTTCAACAGCCTGGTGGACTTCTCTTGTGCTGCAGACGTGCCCGCCGCGGTCACGACGGCAAGGGCTGCAATCACGAATGTGCGGAGATGTACGGACATGACGGACTCCCTCTCTGGTGACGCACGGTCACCCCGAATCTGCGTTTTCAACCTGCGCAATAGCCGCGCAGTAGCTTTCGGTCGCGACGAGGTCGCCGGTCAGATCGACCGGCTGCGATGAGGTGACTCAGACTCGAAGTGCTAGGACGAGAGGCCGTGCTGCGGGCAGCAACCGCTGATCGGGTGGGTGGTCCGAGCGTGCGGCGGGAGTAACGCGAGCGAACGAGAGCCACGAAACCACGCCTTGCGGCTGCGCGTGCGGCGCCGAGGGTCCGCGTCGGCCCTCTTCGCGTACGACGGCGATCGGGGCGAGCGTTGTATCCCTGCAGTCTTCATTACTGGTGACGCGTGGAGACGTGTTCGGATGCCCGCATCCGGCAGCAGGCGTCCCCTCAATCGGGTGGCACCACACGTTACATAGCAAGGTGGCGTTTTGCCCAACCGTTAGCATCAGCACGATCGAGAGGGCAGCAGCTCGGACCACGTTTCGATCTCGACATACGAAAGGCAAGAGCTGCGCCATCGCCAGCAAAGAAGAAGTCGCACGGAAATAGGCGGTTTCTTGAGGAGCAGACTGCCGGCAGCGTGGCCGACGCGGAGGATTTCGCGGAGGACGCCGAAAAGTCGGCACCTTAGCGCCGAAGTCTCGACCAGAGATGCTTGAACACGATCAGCCCCAACAAATTGACGATGAATATCATCGGGAGACCCGAGAGGGGAGAGAGCACCAAGCGCGAAGATGTGCCCCGCGATAATCGCAACAACTGCGATCGCGATCATGCCCGAGCTGGCCGGCGATCGCATTCGCCGACGCGAGGGCGTCTGCTCGCACAAGTTCCGGTGCCGCATTAGGGCCGGGTCTCGGACTCGGACCGTATCGAATTATTACCTGGCACCCGACGCGACGATGATGGCGGTTCCGATTCGACATATGCCGACGACGCTTTCGGGCGACGCGCCAGTCGCCCTGTTCAAGACGCGACGCGTGGGTGGCGGCGTGAATGTGATCGGTTACGGGCACCAGTACGACGTCGCGCCGGATGGCCGGTTCCTAATCAACGTCGAACCCGAGTCCAACCCGCGACCGATCACGCTCGTGATGAACTCGAAACCGCGCTAGATTTCCGTGAGCCGTGCAGGTCCGCATGCGGTGTCAGTACTGCACATGACGGACCTGACGGGAAGAACGGCGCGAACGAGAGTCGTTCGCGCCGCCGTGCTAATTGCGTTCGGGCGCAGCGGTTGCTGCAGTGGAATCTCTATAGAACACGTAATCGGCTTCGTAAGGGACAATCGCGGTCTTCCCAATGTCGGTCGGTGAACTGCAACCGGTTGCCGGCGCGAGTCCCCCGACGGTATTCACTCGTTGAACGAACGTCGTGTCTGCGAGATTGTCGCCGGTTCCTGATCCTTCGAGAACGCCAGCCCGACTCAACAGGAGCCATGCGATCGCGTCCTGGGCGACGAACTCAGGATCCGTGGCGAACGTTGCCGCATGGACCAGCTTGCCCCAGAAGACGCTCGAGTTCCGTGTGCTCTGCCAGGTCGCGCGTATAGTGCCGCCCTCGAGCGGACTCGGGCTGAAGAAATGATTGATGACGCGCCGCCCTGGGTTGTCGAACAACACGGCCTCCGGGGTCGTTAACACGAAAGCGACGCCAGTAGCCGATGCCGCGCACACGTAATCCTGGCTGCCGAAAGCGTGGCCGATCAGGAATGCTTCGTTTCCCTCCGGCACTTGAAGCGTGCCTGGTACTGATGGCGGCGTCAGCGTCTGCGCGTGACCGACTTGCGGGAGCGCGACAACGAACGACGTTCCGAGGGCGCCAATGCCGGCGGCGAGCCTGATCCGGCGGGCGATGTGGTGTCCGGTGTTGCGAATGTTCATGCGATTTTCCTCATTTCGAATACAGCTAGTTTCACCTCCGTGGAAGAACGGACGGGAGGACGTCGCCGCTGACTCGACGTCCTACCTCTGTAGGCAAAGCCGTCCGGTTTCTTTCGACCGCTCTTTGAAGTTGGAGACGAATTGCGCTTGAAGACCTGACACGGCAAGCCGACGGAGGGGTCACGGGTTGCGCTGCGAAACCGC
>JBPYFA010000491.1:0-8945 GCA_051986585.1 Vicinamibacterales bacterium
AGGCCGTCGTCCACGTCGGCGACATCCACTCCGGCAGCGAGGCGTGCACCCTCGCGTACGACCAGGCAGTCTTTAACTTGTGGACCGCCTTTCAAAAGCCCGTGATCTACACCCCGGGCGATAACGAGTGGAGCGACTGCACAAAGACAAAGGAGTTCAACGGCAAGGATGTCTTCGGCCACGGTCCCGACTTCAACGGCGATCCGCTGATCCATCTGGGCATCATCCGCAATACCTTCTTCCCGAACCCGGGCTGGACGCTTGGTCAGAATCCCATGCAGGTGATCTCTCAGGCGCTCGCGCACGACCCGCAATATCCGACGGACGCCCAGTACGTCGAGAACGTCATGTGGGAGCAATCGAAGGCGCTCTTCGTTACGATCAACGTCCCGGGCGGCTCGAACAACGACACAGATACGTGGAACGGCCCCGCGAAGAACCAGGCGGCCGAGGATGCCGAGCGGGCTGCACGCACGGCGGCGGACGTCCGGTGGCTGGACGCCGCGTTCAAACTGGCGGAGGCTGACAACGCGCACAGCGTCGTGATCATCGCCCAGGCTGACATGTGGGACACGACCGATGCCCCCTCGCACCAGACGAACTACGAGCCCATCATCTCCGCGATGGCATCCAATGCGATGACGTATGCGAAGCCGGTCCTGTACTTCAATGGTGATTCACACATCTACCGTTCGGACAACCCGCTGCAGCGGAACTCAACCTGCGTCACCGAGACGAATCCGTGCACCCAGGACGCCTGGGTCCAGCACCCGTATTACGATGTGCCGAACTTCCACCGGATTGTCGTGCACGGATCGACGTTCCCGTTGGAGTGGCTGAAGCTGAGCATCGACCCGCGGGCGGCGTGGGAGAACGCCTCGACACCGACTTCGTGGGGGCCGTTTAGCTGGCAACGCAAGACGCAAGCACAGATCACGCCCTAACAGGTACACGTGGGAGGCCGTTCGAACGGCCTCCCACGTCGTTCTTGACACCCTTTATATCCGTTCGCTGGATATGGCAAGCTTCGCCCGCGATCCTCGCTAACGACAAGCCAGGTGTCGTCGAAAGGAGCGGTCCAAGTGAACACCCTGTTGTGGAGCCTGCAGGTGCTCGCGGCGCTGATGTACGGGGCGTCGGGCGTCATGAAAGTGTTCATGTTCGACAAGATCAGTCACGACGTCCCGTCCTTTGGTGCGTTGCCACGAGACGCCTGGATGGCTCTCGGCATCGTCGAACTCGTGTGCACGGTCGGCCTGATCGTCCCCGGCGCGATCCCGTGGCGGCCGACGCTCACGGTGGCAGCCGCCATAATCCTCGCGATCGAGAGCCTCGTCTTCATCGGGGTGCACATCAAGTACCGCGAGATCGGATCCATCATCATGAGCGGCACGCTGGGCCTGATGATGGCATTCATCGCATACGGCCGTATGGTCCTGCAGCCAATCTTCTAAAGCGCTCCGAGAATCGGATCCAGCAACTGACTGATTGAACGAGCAGCCCGTCGGCTGTCGTGCGCCCCGGTCGCCCTCGGCTGAAGCGTCGACAGTCGCATTGTGACGCCGTCAGGCGATCCGTGTCACCGGTAGCAGTGCGGGCCGAGTTGTTGCAATGGGTCGAGACGAACCGAGACAGGATCAGCGCACAGGAAACGATCTCCGAGACGAGCTCTTTCCTGTTTTCCTGATCCGGAATCGGGCGAGCGTATCCCTGGAATACCTGTCGGCGCGATTCGCACCGACATCGACGTTCGCATTCTGCGACGTCCGTTGAGTTCCATCAGTAATGAACTGGAAGCCACGATCGCCACACGATCGTGCGCTGGGTGGAGTGTTGCTCGCCGATTACGAAACTGACGATTGTAATTACGGAATGGTCACGGTCCACCGAACCGCACGGAACAGGAACGCGCCGAATGGAGACCCTTGTATTTGCGCTGTTGGCCTCGTTGCCTCTGATCGCTCCACCGGACCAGGTCAGCATCGACGTGAACCATGTTCTCGCCGACGTTTCGTCGAAGCCGCTTGGCGTCAATACCGATTTCTTCGTAGACGACGACGCCAACCGGACGCCGCAACAGACGCTCGGCGAAGCGCTCACTCAGATGGGCGTCAAGTATCTGCGTTACCCGGGCGGCGAGAAATCCGACGGGTATCTCTGGTCAGTTCCTCCATACGATCGGCCGCAGCCGACACTCGCTCGGTGGGCGACTGGGGACTGGCCACAGAATCAGGAATGGCCATCATACGATCGGTCGCTGGTGACGAGTGACGGCCACACGCTCGTCAAGGAGCCTCTCGACTTCGACGAGTTCATGCAGCTGGCCCGCACGGTCAACGGCGAGCCCGTCCTCGTCGTCGCCTACGACTCCATGTACAAGCCAGCGCAAGCCAACGGCGTCGCTCCGTCGCGTGCACAACTGCTGGAGAACGCCAGGGAGTGGGTCAGGTACGCGAACGTCATCAAAGGCTACAACGTCAGATATTGGGAGATCGGCAACGAGAGTTATCTGCCCGGTTACAACAGCAATTACATCTCGCCCCATACCTACGCGCAGGACGTCATCGAGTTCTCGCACGTGATGAAGTCGGTCGATCCGTCGATCAAGATTCTCGCGAACGGCAACGATTCGGAATGGTGGCGCACTGTCCTCAGTGAAGCGGGGCCGGCGATCGACCTGCTATCCGTTCACAACTACCCACCCTACGGCTGGGGCAGCTACGAGTACTACCGGACACACAACGTCGATCTCATGTCGGCGGTGCATGTAGCCGAACAGGCGATTCAGGCATACGCGGCTCCAGACGACGCCGATCGGATCAAGATTGCCGTGACCGAGATGAATTCAGCCGATTGGTCAGGCGCGTGGGCGCCGGACAATAACATGGGCCACGCAGTGGTGCTGTTCGACGCGATCGGCCAGCAGTTGGCCGATCCCGGCATTGCCTTTTCACAGGTATGGAACACCCGCTGGGTCACGGGCGACTCGCAAACCTCACCGTCGTTGTGGGATGCGCTCAACAAAGACAACAATCTCCAGGCGAGCGGCCTGGCGATGTCGGTCTGGGGACGGTTTCTGCTCGACGAGATGGTCGCGACATCGAGTACCGGCATGGTCGCCGCATTCGCGAGCCACGCCCGCGACGGCGCTCTCAACGTATTCGTGATTAACAAGGATACGGGGCCAAGGACCGCGGAGATCTCGATCGCGAACTTCACCGGGCAGTCGGCTGTGAACCGATGGATCTTCAAGGGGTCAGGGGCAGACGACACCGCCCCGGTTGTCGCCCACGCCGACGCGATCGCCGGGGACGGCAGTCATCTGTCGGTGGCGCTGGATCCGGTGTCGGTCACCGTACTCCAGCTGTACCCGCAGAGAGTGGGCAGCGCGGCGTATCTCGGTACTCCGCTCTCCATACCGGGACTGATCAATGCCAGGGACTTCGACAACGGCGGCGAGGGCGTGAGTTACCACGACACCACCGCCGGAAACTACGGCGGCGCGTACCGGGATACCAATGTGGACCTGCAGACCTCGCCCGGTGCAGGGAACGACACGGTCGGGTGGATCGACACCGGGGAGTGGTTGTCGTACTCCGTTCGGGTGGCAAGCAGCCGCGCGTATTCCATCGCGGCAAAGGTCGCGAGCATCTACTCGGGAAAGTCGTTTCATCTGGAAATGGACGGAAGGAATGTGACCGGCTCGATCGTCGTGCCGAATACGCAAGGATGGGATCGCTGGTCGACGGTGACGATCAGCGGCGTCCGCCTGAATGCAGGAACACAGGTGCTCAAGTTCGTGGCCGACGCTGACTCGTTCAACGTATCGAGCTTTGATATCGAGCCCGCGCCTGACGGCTCGCCGACGGGAAGAGTGCTGTTTGAGACCTTCGAAGATCGCAACAGCAACAACTGGACGCCAGCGGCCGGCAACTGGGTCGTGTGCAAGCCATTCCAGAACGCCAGCTGGGAATATTGTGGAAGCAGCGCCTGGGAGAACATCTCGCTGGCGGGCTCGTCGTCGTGGCGCGACTACGACGTTCAATCGTACGTGCTTCTGAACGACGAATCCAACAGCGGTGTCGCCATTCTCGGCCGTGTTCAGGACGCGACCCACTTCTACCAGGCCGAATTGCGACATGACGAGAGCGGCAACAAAATGTGGTTCCTCTGGAAAAACTCCGGAGGGACGTGGACGTATCTGAACTCCGGATTCTTCACTTACAACGCCGGAGAGTACTACCTGCTTCGGCTGTCGTTCACAGGTTCCTCGATCGACGCGTTCGTCTCGACCGACTGGGGCACGACCTTTCAGTGGCTCGGCCGGGGCACCGATACCGAATTCGCCGCGGGGAAGATCGGGGTGCGAAGTTGGGGATCGCCGGCAAGCTTCGATAACGTTGAGGTCTGGTCGCGGTAACAAACTCGATCACATGGTCACTGTCGCAGCAGATCCATGGCGGGCATCCGAGTCCATGGCCTCACCACGCCGTAGGTCGTCACGAGGACGATTGCGGCTGCTCCGCACGCCGCGCCGGTCATCGCCAGAGGTTCCACGCTCGCGACGCCGAAGAACACCGACGCGGCGAGCGGCATGACGGCGAAGGCTGACGCGAGGCCGCCAAGCGCCCCGCTCGCAGCCAGCCATCCAGTCTGGCGCAACACCAAGGCAAAGAGGTCGCGCGGCGATGCTCCGAGCGTGGTCCTGATGCCGATCTCCGTCCGGCGCTGGCTCACCGCGTAGAAGACGGTGCTGTAGAGACCGAAAACCGACATCGCGATGGCGATCACTCCAAACGCGAGTGCAATCCACACGATCGTCAACGGCATCGTCAACGACAGTCGCAGCGCATCGTCGAGCGTCATCGCGCCAACGCCGCCGAAAATAATCCGCGGCTCCATCTCTCCCAACGCGCGCACGATCGTGTCACGCGGCCCGGCGGTCTTCGCGATCACGGTCACAATCGGAACATCATTTTGCGCGAGCGGCAGATAGACGATGGGCACGGGAGCCTCGTCGATCTCGTTGTACTTGGCGTCGGCAACGATGCCGACGATTTCGACGGGATGCCCGTTGCTGTCACGCCGAATGCGACGGCCGATCGGATCCTGCTCGGAGAAGTAGCGGCGCGCGAACGTGCGACTGACGACGGCGACATCGCTCCGACCGGCGCGGTCTCGCGAATCGAACGTCCGCCCTCGTAACGGCGTGATACCAACAATGAAGAAGTAGTGTTCGTCGACCACGAGGTAGGGCATCTCGCTGCCGCGGCCGGCGACCGAGGGCGCGCCGTCGATGGTCATGTGGTCCATCGAATAGCCCGCCATCGGCGGGTCGCTCGCGAGCGTGACGCCATCCACACCGGGTAGTGCCGCGATGTGCTCACGCATCCTGTCCATAAATGCCGGCGCGTGTGCGACATCGTAGCCGCTGCGCTGCAGATCGACGCCGCCGTAGACGAGGTGGCGAGCCGTGAATCCCAGCGGCAGGTGGCGAAGCTCGAAGAGACTGTGCAGCGACACGCCCACGCTTCCGAGCACCACCGTTGCGACCGCCATCTGAACCAGGATCAACACGCCTCGCAGGCGCGACTTGCGAGGATCGCCAGTCCCCTTCTCGCGGGTGAGCGTGCCCGACAATCCCTCCGCTGCACCGCGAAGCGCCGGTGGCAGTCCGATGATGATGCCGGCCACGAGCGCAATCGCCATCGTCGCTGCGAAGACGAGGCCGTCGGGGCGGAGATCGAGTGAGAGCGGTGGCAGGAAAGATCCGAGCGAAAGCTTGAGCGTCGACAGCTTGAGGAGAAGCGCCCAGCTCATGGCGTAACCGAGGCATGCGGAGATCAGGACCAGAACCACCGCTTCCCGAACCATCGGCGCGACGATCTGGATCCGCGACGCGCCCAGTGCTGCGCGCACCAGCATCTCGTGCCGCCGTGACGAGGCCAGGCCGAGCAGCAGGTTGACGACGTTGGTGGCGGCGACAATCAGAATCAGCAACACGATCAGGAGCAAGGAGGCGAGCACCGTTGCGGCCCAGACACGCTCGCCTGGTGGCGTCACGGTCGCTGCGGTGAGGATCGCCGTGTGTTCCCGGCTGACGGCTGGATACTCGTGTGCGATGCCTGCGGCGATCGCGGCGACGTCGCCGGCGGCCTGCGCGTCGGTCACGTCAGGCCGCAGGCGGCCGATCATGTGGAGCCAGCGCTGCGTCCGGTCCGTGAGCTGGGTTGGCGGACTGCCCAGAACCTTTATCGAGGTGTCGAATGACATCCAGAGTTCTGGTTCGAATCCCCACGTCATGCCGCCGAACGTTCCGGCAATCACACCGGCGACCGTGACCGGCTCATCGTTCAGCCGGATTGTAGTGCCGGCGATATGGGGGTCGCTGCCGAGCGTTCGCCACAACTTTTCGCTGATCACGACGTCGACCAGGTCGCGTGCCGGCGACGTGCGAAGGGTCAGGGAGCCCACCCGCGGCACGATGCCGAGCACGCTGAAATAGTTGGTTGACACCTGGGTGGTCACCACCTGCCGCGTCTGATTGCCGGCGGTCAGCGAGAGAGAAGAGATCGAGTACGGAAACGCGGCGATGTCCGAGAACGCACGTGTCGCCGTCCGGTAGGTGGTGAATTCCGGAAGCGACGCGGCGTCGAACGGATTGTCCGCGGTGCGGATGTGAATCAGTCTCAGCGAGCGTGGCTGAGCCACGGCGGGAGGGCGCACCATCAGCGCGTTGTAAGCCGAGAGGCCGATGGTGGTGGCGGCGATGCCAACGGCGAGCGAAAGGATGGCCGTTGTGGCCAACCGCCAGTGGCGGCCGAACAGGCGCAGCGCATACCAGCGATGCGATTGCAGCCAGAGGGCATCCCAGACCGCGCCGGTGCTCTGGCGCAGCAACTCGAGGCGATGCCCTCGAGCGCGGCCGGTCCACCGCTCGCCGGCGTCTTCGCGGTAATGCAGCTCCGCCTCCCACTCGTCGCGCCACTCCTGGCGCGCCACACGGGGCACGAGTCTGCTGGCCGCCGCGACAATCCAGCGATGCAGCCGCATGGGTTATGACTTCGCGATCGAGGGCTTTCCGGGCTGCGCCGCCGGGCGGCCTCCAAGCCGGTAACGCTCGACCGCCTCGGCGAGTGCGAGCTGCCCCGAGCGGGTAATGTCGTAATACTTTCGTGGCGGCCGTTGCTCTCGCTGCGCGATCGCCGCGCTTTCCCACTTCGATCGTACGAAGCCCGACGCCTCCATCCGCCGCAGCGCCGGATACACGGTGCCGCTCGGCAGGCCGGTGATGTCCATGACGTCGAAGCCGTAGCCATAGCCATTCGCGACCGCTTGTAGAACAGCGGTCGCCGACATTGAAAGATACCCGTCACCCATGCGGGCAGTTTACTACATGAAACGTATACTACATAGCCATTACGCTCCTTCGCCCGCGGGCGGGGCCTCCCACAGGATCGGATCCAGTGTTACCGCGTCGGCACGAGAAGAAATGTGGCCCGCTCGCGCTCGGTGATGCCGATGGTCGAGATTTCACGCTTGAGGCACGCTGAGCGCCGACTGCAGCTCGGCCAGGCCCTGCCCTAACGGCGCCGCGGTTGCCTCGGGCACGCCATAGAGCGACAGCCAGACGCCCAACCCGTGCGCTTCCTTCAACCCTTCGCGTTCGACGAACAGCAACGCGTCGTTCCACCCGGGGACGAGGAAGGCGATGGTGCGCGGTGCGTGGCGCGCGACGACGGTGGCGTCGACCTCGACGCCGCCGAGCGAGAGCCGACAGGTGTCGCCGGGCCGTAGCCCGCCGACCGCGGGGCGCACGCGCAACCCTTTCGCGCCGAAGACCGGATGGTCCTCGCCGGGGCGCGCGGTGGTGCGGAAGCGTGCTGACAGCTGTTGGCGATCGACGCCGCGGTGACGTTCGAGCGCGTGCTTGAGATTGAGCAGGAAATAGGTCCAGCCGGCGTCGAGCCCGTCAATGTAGTCGTCCCATGCGCAGCTGTCGTCGAAGCCGGAGTGCACCAGCCGCACCCGCACTCGGTTGCCTTGAGCCTCGAGGTAATAGTCGACGGTCAGCCGTACCGTGCGGCCGTCCTTCGACGGCATCTCGCTCGCGGTCTGCATCCGTCGCAACGGCTCCCATACCGTAATCGGCGCGTCCCACATCTCCTTGGGGTCCCAGCCGACACTGACGCTGCCGCCTTCGCCCGGCGTCACTGCGGCGTAGGGAGCGAACCAGCGGGCGATCCCTTCGCCGGTCGTCAGCGCCTGCCACACCTCGTCGAGTGTGGCGTCAATATCGATGGTGAGATCGAGGACACGGTCGGTGCGCGTGCGGTCGTTGCTCATGTCGTCTCCATGCCGGCCTGGCGGCAGCTTTCAGGTGCGGCCGCACGCGGCGGAACGGCCGGGTAGCCGCACGCGAACACTCGAAACGTGCGGCCCTGCGGTGCGTCGGGTTGGTGATACTTGCCGGCCAGTGTGGTGAGTGCAGTAGCGAGCTCTTCGGCGAAACGGCGCTGATCCGCCGGTGTCGCAAATCGTACGGCGGTTTCCAGTGTGAACGTCGGCACGCGCTTGCCGCGAGCCGCGGCGGCGCGACCGAGCGCGGCAAGGTCGTTCAAGGCTCGGCCCGCCACGGCCGAAAGGTAGGCAGAAGAGAAGGCATCGGCGACGGTCCGCGGATCGACCGCAACTCTCCCCAACGTGTTCGGCGCGATCGCGTACGAGGTCGCGGTGCGGATGTAGGAGCGATCGATCCGCCGGCCAACACTTCCGTGTTCGTGCGCTTCCACCAGCCGCTGCACCTCGAGCTTCCGCAGGTGGTACAGCACCCGCTGCCGCGGCATCCCCATGGCTTTGGCGAGTTGCGGCGCCGATTGTGGTCGCTCGAGCAGCTGCAGCAGACGCAACCGAATCGGCTGGAGAGCCGCGCGCGCGCGGGTGGG
>JBPYFA010000492.1:0-8515 GCA_051986585.1 Vicinamibacterales bacterium
TGCCACCCGCCGCGGAACCTGACAAAGAAGAAGGGAATCTCTTCCGGGAGATTGCCCGCCCAGATGATCAGGAGCTGCGAGAACGAGAAGTACGCCCACAACATGACGAACGCGAGCAGCAGTTTCCCGAGGTCGAGAAAGTGCAGTCCCGGCTTCAGGTAGCGATTGAGCGGCTCGACATCGCTGAGCGCGGCGAGGACGAGAATCACGAGCGCAAATCCAGCCAGCCCCTGACCGGCGACGAGAATGAACCCGAAGATGGTCGAGTACCAGTGCGGATCGAGGGACATGATCCAGTCCACCGACGCCAGCGTCATCGTGATCACGTAGATCAGAAGTCCTGGCGCGCTGACCACCCGGAACCGCCTGGTGTCGCCCGGATGTACCGCCACCTCGCCGCGGTCCTGACCGACCGACCAGTTATTCAGCAGCCATGACGCTCCCGCCCAGAGCGCGAAGAACAGCACGGCGCGGCCGATGAAGAAGGGCACGTTCAGATACGGTGCCTTCGCCTGCACGATGTGATCGGTCGCGCGGACGGCAGGCTGTGCCCAGATATAGAGGCGCGGCAGCCCGACAATCACCGGCACGAAGAGGAGCGCCACGAACGGCATATTGCGGCTCGCCGCCTCGAATACCCGGCGCGAAACCAGCCCCCACTGTCCTCCCGACATGTGCTGCAGCATCAGCAGCCCGAGCGAACCCATCGTCAGGCCGAGGCAGAACAAGAAGCCGATCAACCAGGAGCGCAGGAACTGATCGACGTTGAGAAACGCGCCGATGACGCCCAGCAACAAGCCCCAGAAGCCGGCGACGAGCCCCCAGCGCTGAAGCCGTGCGAGCGCCGGCACGTCAGTGGTCACGGCGTGTGTATCCATGCGATCAGTGTTTCTCCGGGGCGCGTTCGCCGCCGCTCGATTGCTGCGGAATCTTCGTGGGATCCCCGCCGGGTACTTCGGAGGCCGGCGTGTGCTGGCTGTACTGCAGGGCGCGGATGTACGCGATGATCGCCCAACGGTCGCGCGGCGCGACCTGTGCGCGATAGTCGGGCATGGCGCCGAACCCGTTGGTGATCACGTCGAAGAAGTAGCCGACGTCCGCCTGACGGAGCCGATCGATGTGATACGACGGCGGCTGTTTGTAGCCGCGCTGCACGACCATGCCGTTGCCGCCGCCGGTCCGATCGTGGCACGGGCTGCAGTAGATGTTGTAGCGCTCCTGACCTCGATCGAGAACCTTCTCGTCAATCGGGAACGGGAACTCCTTGACCGTCACCTTGTCGATTTTCCCGGTGAAGAACGCCTCGTCGTCCTGAAGCGTGCCGCGCGCGATGGTCCCTTCGACCAGCGGACGTGCGCTCGAGCCGTCAGCGAAGAACGTGCTCGGCCTCAGGCCGCGGTACTTCGGCTGGTTGTGCATGTCCTGCCGGCACGCGCCGAGCAGTGCGCACAGGGCAAAAAGCAGGGCAGCCCTTGGCGCCAGTCGCGATTCGCGATTCGTGATTCGCGATTCGATCGGACGGCGAACGGCGAAACGCGAACGGCGAACTGCGAACCGGGAACCGCAAGCCGCGAACAGCGAGTTACTCCTCGACATCATTGACTTCCTTCGCGCCGAGGCTTTGCAGGAACGCTCGCGTGCGGTCGCGGTCGAATTTCGTGTCGGAGGACTCGATCGCCAGAAAGAAACGATCCTGGCTTGCATGCTGGGTGAAGCGCTCGACGTTGAAGACCGGATGATAGGGCATCGGCAGGCCGTTCAATCCGATCATGCCGAACACCGCTGAAAACGCCGCAAACAGGATCGTCAACTCGAACGTCACGGGAATGAACATCGGCCAGCTGATATAGGGGCGGCCGCCGATGTTCAGCGGATACGCGATCGCCGATACCCAGATTTGCAGACCGAGGCCGGTCACCATGCCGATGATGCCGCCGCAAAGCACGATCAGATCGATGCGCCGGTCGCGAAGGTGCATCGCCTCGAACACGTCGTGAATCGGAAACGGCGAATACGCATCGAACTTGCGGTAGCCCTCATCGTAGGTACGCCGCGCCGCATTGACCAGCGCGGTCGTATCGTCGAACTCGGCCATCACTCCGTAGAGCGCCGGAGCGGTAAATGTGGGGCTGCTCATGGTCCCTCGCGCTCAGTGCGCCTTGGCTCCCTTCACCTTTGCCGCCGGCACCATCGTGCGCATCTCAAAGATGGAAATCATCGGCAGCACGCGAATGAACAGGAAAAAGAGCATCACGAACAGGCCGATGGTGCCGAAAAACGTCATCAGGTCCCAGCGCGTTGGCCAGTACATCCCCCACGACGAGGGCAGGAAATCCCGATGAAGGCTGGTGACGACGATTTCGAAACGCTCGAGCCACATGCCGACGTTGACGAACATCGAAATGATGAACAGCATCGCCGGGCTGGTGCGGATGCCCTTCGCCCAGAGGAACTGTGGCATCACGATGTTGCAGAGGATGAGCGACCAGTAGAACGGCCAGTAGGGGCCGAACATCCGGTTGTAGATCATGAACTGCTCGTACTGGTTCGAGCTGTACCAAGCGAAGAACGCCTCGAACACGTAGCCGTAGCCGACGATCAGGCCAGTGACGAGCATCACCTTGCCCATGTTCTCGAGGTGGCGCATCGTCAGGAAGTCTTCGAGGTGGTAGAGGACGCGCAGCGGTATCGCGAGCGTCAGCACCATCGCGAAACCGGCGTAGATGGCGCCGGCAACGAAGTACGGCGGGAAGATCGTCGAATGCCAGCCGGGAATGATGCCGATCGTGAAGTCGAAGCTCACAACCGTGTGCACCGAGAGCACCAGCGGGGTCGACAGGCCGGCCAGAAGGAGATAGGCCTCTTCGTAGCGTTCCCAATGCCGCGCGGCACCACGCCAGCCGAGTGAAAGCACTCCGAACAGCCTGCGGATGTAGATGTTCTTCGCGCGATCGCGAAGCGTCGCAAGGTCCGGAATGAGGCCCACGTACCAGAACATCAGCGACACCGTCAAATAGGTCGAGACCGCGAACACGTCCCAGATCAGCGGGCTGCGGAACTGCGGCCACACCCCCATCGTGTTCGGATAGGGGATCAGCCAATACGCCGCGAGCCACGGCCGGCCGGTGTGGATCAGCGGAAACAGGCCGGCGCAGACGACCGCGAACAGCGTCATCGCTTCGGCAAAGCGGTTGATCGAGGTTCGCCAGTCCTGCTTGAGGAGAAGCAGGATCGCCGAGATGAGCGTCCCGGCATGGCCGATACCGATCCACCAGACGAAGTTGATGATCGCGAAGCCCCAGCCGACCGGAATGTTGACGCCCCAGATGCCGGTGCCTTTGAGGAGCAGCCAGGTGATCGCCAACAGCAGCATCATCGCGCCCATGAAGCCGACGAAGAGGCCGAAAAACCAGCTGTAGGGGTGCCGGCGCGTCAGGACGATCCCGGCAATCTGCTCGGTGACCGTGCCAAACGTGTGGCCCGGTTCGATGACCGGTGGCGGCGCGTAAACGGGTTGTGCGTCCATCAGTGTTCAGCCGTATGCGAAGCCGCGGACTCCAGTTCCGGGTTCGGATTACGCAGCGCCGCGAGATAAGTGGTGCGGGGCCGCGTGTTCAGATACTCGAGCACGCCGTAGTTCCGTTCCTGCGTCTTGAGCTTCGAGACCTGACTGTTGGGATCGTTCAGGTTGCCAAACACGATGGCCTCCGAGGGGCACACCTGCTGGCAGGCGGTCAGGATCTCGCCGTCGCGAATGTCGCGATCCTCGCGCTTCGCATCGATTCGCGCCTGATTGATCCGCTGCACGCAGTACGTGCACTTCTCCATCACGCCGCGGCTGCGTACGCTGACGTCTGGATTGCGCATCGGATAGAGGCTCGGTGTATCCCAATCCTGATAGAGCAGGAAATTGAAACGTCGCACCTTGTAGGGACAGTTGTTCGAGCAGTAGCGGGTGCCGACGCACCGGTTGTAGACCATGTCGTTGAGGCCTTCGGCACTGTGCGTGGTCGCGCCGACCGGGCACACGAGCTCGCAGGGAGCGTTCTCGCACTGCATGCAGGGAACGGGCTGGTGGAACGCCTCCACCGCGTTGTCGAAGTCGTTGCCGGCAAAGTAGTGATCGACGCGGATCCAATGCATCTCGCGTCCCGCGGCGACCTGTTCCTTCCCGACGACCGGAATGTTGTTTTCGGCGACGCACGCCATCGTGCACGCGCTGCATCCCGTGCAGGAGTTGATGTCGATCGCCATGCCCCACTTGTATCCATCGAACTTGAAGTCGGGATACATCGTGAGGGTTCTGGGCGGGGTTTCACCACCCTGCTCCTCGATCACTTTCGGCTCGTTCTTGTATTGCTCGAGCGTGGCGGTGCGCACGGGCGCGCGCCCCTCCATCAGGTGATGTTCCTGCGTGCTTGCGAGCGGGTATCGCTCCCCGGTCTTTGCGATTTCGAGTCCGTTGCCGAACCACGGCGCGTCAGACGTTCTCAGCTGGAACGCGTTGAAGAGCTGTGCGTCACTCGTCGCATTCCCGACGTGGCCCGCCATGCGACGGCCGTAGCCAAAGAAGACCGTGACCGACTGCTGTGGATGGCCGGGAACGCGGTATACCGGCATGCGCGCCGTGTTGCCGCGGTACTTCAGCTCGATGACGTCTCCGTCGTCCAGGCTGCGTTCGCGCGCGAGCTGTGGGCTGATCCAGGCAGTGGCATCCCAGGTGACTTTCGTGAGCGGCTTCGGCAGTTCCTGCAGCCATCCGTTGTTCGCGAATCTGCCGTCCCACACCGTCGGATCCGGGCGGAAGATCAATTCAAGGCCGCCACCCTGCGCCGCAGTTGACGGCACCGGAGCCGGCGCGGCGGGCGTTGGCGTGGCAACGGGTGCTGCAGCGGGTGCTTGTGCAGTCGGAGCGTTCGCGGCCGCTGTGCTGGACCGCATGCCGCCGACGGCGGTTGCAATTGGGACCGGTGTTGGCGTTGCCGGTTGCGGCGTTGCGGCGCTAAATGGCGTCGCTGGCCCGCCGTCAGCGATCGCGGTTCCGTTGATGAACCCGTCGTGAACGACACGGCGCCAGAACGCATCAGCGTTTTTGAACGGCTGACCATCGCTCGAGCGAATCGTCCAGGCGCCGCCGGCAAACGCGCGCGTCCAATAATCCTTGACGATGGCATAGCTGCGACGATCCGGCTGCCCGCTGAAGGTCGCGAGCACCTCAGCCGCCGACCGGCCTTCATAGAGGGGTGCGATCAGCGGCTGGCCGATGGTGACGGTGCCGTCGTACGCACGGGCGTCTCCCCAGCTCTCGAGCGGATGCGTATCTGGAATGTTCCAGTGGCACAGATACGCGGTCTCGTCGACATACAGGCCGTGATAGACGCTCAGGTTGACCTTGGCCAGCTTCTCCTGAAACTTGAGATCGGCCGGCGCGGTGAAGACCGGATTCAGACCGCCGACCATCACGAGGACCTGGACCTGTCCGGCGTCCATCGCCTTGACGAGATCGTTCAGGGATGCCGCGTTATCGGTTGGCGACGCCTCGATCGACCCGCCGTAAGTCACGGTTGTGCCAGCATTGCCAAGGGTCTCGTTCATCGCGCGGGCCATCGTGTGCACGGCTGCCGGCTGATAGTCGCCGGCCACCACCAGGCATCGTCCACGATGGGCCTGAAGATCCTTCGCGATGGCCGTCGCCCACTTGGGCGCGTCGGCGTTGGCGAGATTCGAGACCGGTGATGCGGAAGCGCCGGCGGCCGGCGATCCGAGAGCGCCAGCCAGCAGGCGGGCAAAACCCTCGATCTCTCCGGCTTTGAGCGCGAGGCGGTGATCGGCCTTGACGCCGGTCAACGACGGCGTGCTCTCGATCGCATAGAGACGATTCATCTCTTTGCGTTCTTCGGTCACGCGGCGATGGGCCGCGAAATCCTTCTGATACCGAACAGTGCCGGGCCCACACGCCAGGAAGTCGGCATCGAGCGAAACCACCACATCGGCCTTGTCGAAGTGGTAGATGGCCTCGGATGCAGCACCCGCAGCCATCGCGGCGCTGCGTGCGCCGTCGCGCGAGATCGGGTCGTACTGATGCCACTTGGCCTGCGGGAGTGCAGCCAGGATTGACGCCATCACTTCCGACGTGGACGGCGACGTGATTGGTCCGGAGAGAAAATGGAGTCCTGCGCCTTGTCGTGCCTTCTGGCTGGAGACGACCGACTGCATCGCACCGAGAAACGCTCCCCACGTCCCAATCTGGCCGCGCAAGGTCACGGTTTTGGCGCGATCGGGATCGTACAGGCCCAGGATCGCGGCCTGCGTGAAGGTATCGGTGGCTCCGAGGCTTGCCGGATGCTCTGGATTCCCTTCAATTTTGGTCGGACGCCCCATGTGGCTCTCGACCAGAACGGGATTTGCCACGCCCGAAAACGGAATCGCACTGGCGAAAAAGAGGGGGCGGCCCGGAACCAGATCTTCAGGCTGCCGCACGTAGGGGACGATCTGTTCCTGCGGTTGCTTGGTGCATGCGCCAACGCCCGCCAGTGCGAGCGACGCGCTCATCAACTTCAGAAATTGACGGCGGCCTTTCGGGTCGTTCCACACGGAGGCCTGCTCGGGAAATTCACGATGCAGGTACTCGCGGAACTCGAGCGTGTCGGCGAGCTCACCAAGGCTGCGCCAATACATGCGCCCGTGCGAGCCGGCGAGACGGGATTTGACAGGAGAGTCCATTCGTTAGCGTCCAGTTTCCAGCGTCCAGCTTCCAGCTCGGGATCCTTGATCGACTTCCAAGTTGCTGTCCGCCGGGCGCGGCTCTCGAGCGTCGTATTTTTTCAACTTCTTCTTCACCAATGCTTTAGCTGGTAGCTGGCAGCCGGAAGCTGGCAGCTTACCGATGGCACGTCGAACAGCTCGTCAACTGCCGGGGTTCCGCAATCTTGTATTCCTTGAACAGGCGCTCTCCGAGACCCGGATCGTCTGCCGGCGGTTCCCAGGCCATGTTGTAAACCTGATCGCGCGGCCGGAGATTTGGGGCCGGGTTCCGGTGGCAGTTGATGCACCAGTTCATCTGGAGATTCGCGTGCTGATACATGAGCGGCATCTTGTCGACGCGACCGTGGCAGGTCGCGCAGCCGACGCCTTTTCTCACGTGAATACTGTGATTGAAGTAGACGAAGTCGGGCAGGTCATGAACCCGCGTCCAATGAAGCGGCTTGTTATCGCGGAAGCTGGCGCGAACCGGCTCCAGGATCGGCGCGTTGGTCCAGAGCTGCGAATGGCAGTTCATGCACGTCTTGGTCGGCGGAATATTGGCAAAGGCCGACTCCTCGACCGAGGTATGGCAGTACCGGCAATCGATGCCTTCACCACCAACATGGTGCGCATGGCTGAACTGAATCGGCTGCTCGACGAACATGTTCTGGTTCGTGTTGTACCCGGACAGGTGCAGCATGGCGACGACGCCGCCAAGAGTCAGGGCGAGCACGACGACGACCAGGATGCTCAGTCGGGAGTAGATATTGGTAGTGCGATGAAAGATCTGACTCATCGTGTCGAAGCCCGCCCGTTCGTACTCCCAAGAGCCTACTCGAAACCGGGGCGTTTACAGAAGTAGTACGCGCCGTGCGCGCAGAAGGACAGCGACGCCACGGCCGCCGGCAAAAGCCGTCCATATAATGTGAAACTTTTCACAAGGTTGTCAAATTGTCAGTTGCCGGTTTTTGTTGAACGGGCTCCCAGCTGCCAGCTTCCGGCTTCCAGCTGCCAGCTGCCAGTTCCCAGCTTCCAGTTCCCAGCTTCCAGTTCCCAGTTCCCAGCTGCCAGTTCCCAGTTCCAGGTTCCAGTTGCCAGTTCCAGTTGTCCGTTGTCAGTCAGGGTTTCGACGGCAACGTCAATATCGAGTGCACGCGTACTTCCGCGCTGGTAAGCTCTCGCGGATCATCCCTTGTCCGTCACTGACAACCAAAGAGCTGGAAGCCGGAAGCTGGGAACTGGAAACTGATTTTGTCCGATCACGCCATCTCGTTAACCAACGTCACCAAGCGCTTCAACGGCACCTGCGCGGTCGACGACCTGTCGTTGTCGGTGCCATCCGGCTCGATTTACGGCTTCATCGGCCCGAACGGATCGGGCAAGACGACGACGCTGCGCATGATCATGCACATCCTGTTGCCCGACAGCGGCGATATCGAAGTGCTTGGATCACGCGACACGGCCGCCGCCCGTGACAAGGTCGGCTACCTGCCGGAAGAACGCGGCCTCTATAAGAAGATGACGATCCGGCGCCTGCTCCGCTACTACGCCCGCCTGAAAGGTGAAACCACATCGCGAATCGACGCGGCGATCGACGAGTGGGTGCGGCGGATGGAGCTGCCCGGGCTCCTCGATCGGCAGATCGAAACGCTCTCGAAGGGCATGTCGCAAAAGGTGCAGTTCATTGCCGCGGTCGTCTCCAATCCCGCACTGCTCATCCTCGACGAACCATTCTCCGGGCTCGACCCGGTGAACGCGCAGGTGCTCAAGG
>JBPYFA010000493.1:0-8242 GCA_051986585.1 Vicinamibacterales bacterium
CCGGCACTCGTCAGCGCCAAGCGCCTGACGCACGCATCCGATCTTCAGCGCTGTCTGTCAGGATCTGGCGACGTCCTCAACGTGACATCGTCGTATCATGGCCAATCGGTGACCGCGATCGACGCAACACAACGCAAACGGATCGTCGCCATCGTCATCGCGACGCTGGCGGCCTTCGCTATCGTGATCGCCGACTTGGCGAGCGGCGGTCGCCCTGATCCGCCAACGCTGCGCGCCGCGGCGACCGTGCTCGATGGTGCCTGGCGATTCCGTACCGGCGATGACCTACGCTGGGCGAATGCGAATAGCGATGAGACCGGTTGGGAGACGATCGATCTGACCGCGGTGCCGGGCAGCCACGACGGCGACGTGGGTCTGCCCGATTACGTGGGCGGCTGGATGGCCCACGGGCATCCCGAGTATCACGGCTACGCATGGTACCGGCGCGAGGTGGACGTGCCGGCCGGACCCGCGTCGTGGGACATCCTCGGGCCGACGCTTGTGGAGGACGGGTACGAACTCTATTGGAACGGCCAACGGCTCGGTGGGTCGGGCAGGCTCGGCCCGGCCCCGCGCGTCGTCGGCACGCGGCCGATGCGGTTCGCTCTTCCGGCTGATGCGCCGGGTACCCGTGGGGTGCTCGCCGTCCGCGCATACATGCGGCCCAGTGCCGGCGTCAGCGCAGAGGGCGGCGGCATGCACAGCGCGCCCATACTGGCTCCGCAACCCATGAGCGACCAACTCCACCGCGTGCAATGGGAGCGAACCATCGCCGGTTACATCGTCGATGCGATCGAGCCGATCGCGATGTTGGCATTGATCGGCTTGGCGTTCGTGTCCAGGTCTGCCAGCAGCCGCAGGGGGTTCTTGATCTTTGCCAGCATCGCGCTTGCACTGACGGCAGTCAGGCGCCTGAACAATGCGATCACCGCATGGACCGATCTCATGGATCTCGCGACCTACGCGTGGCTGGCGTCAGTGATGTGGGTGCCGGTAGTGGCCGCGTGGACGCTGGCCTGGAACCGCTGGTCCCCGCCTCAGTGGCGAAGCATCGACGCGGCAGCCCTGATGCTCGCGGTCGTGGCGACGATCGGCATCGTGATCCATTCGGCGAACGCGACGCGTGCCAGCCGGCTCGGATCGATCGCGTTGTTTGTCGTGATCGGTGTGCGCATCGTCCGGAGCGGACCCATGCGGATCCTCTCGCTCGTCACGCTGGCCGCCGTAATGGCCGGGATTTTCGGCAGCGAGTTGCTCGATCCGATCGGCGTCGCGGGCATCTGGTTTCCGTTCGGCATCGGCGTGTCGCGGACGCAGTACGTCTATGCGATCGCCATCCCGCTCCTGGCATTGGTGATCGTGCGAACCCTGGGTGTCACAGAGAACGCATGCTCAGGGCGCGCCTTCATGAAACGGCATTTTCCTAGCCGAACTACTTGAAGAAGTCCGCGAACGGATCGTGATCGAACAGGTCTTCCGGTTTGACGACCTGGACCTCGACGGAACCCGGTTGAGGACGCTGACGAGACACGGAGAGATGCCGCCGCCAGCCAGAATACCCATCTCGCTCCACTTGGCGGTCGATCCACAGCTCGTGCATGATCTCGCGTAGAACTTCCATGCTCGCGTCTGGAAGAAGCGCGCGAAGATCTACTGGTTTGTACAGGCGATGCGGTTCCATGCTTTCGAGGATGAAAGCGGCGTGTTCGCTCAAGTGACCCATGGCAGCTTCTCGATGACGGGTGTGGCCCCGCACGAGCGCGCCAACTCCCCGAGCCCTCTCCTTTCTGTATGGACTGCCGCAGGATCGTCTTGGTTGGCGAATTTTTCAGGCTGTCGCGGCGTAGGCGTGGCGACGCTTCACCTTCAACCTACGCACCTGCCGCTCCTTATTTCACGGTCTGGTACTTCGGAAACGCCGGACGCGTGAGCTTCTTGGGCGGATTCTTCGCCAGCTCCGCCAAAATCTCCTGCACCGCTCGCTCGAGCTGCGGATCGTGTCCGTCGCGCACCGCCTCGGGATCGTGCTCGACTTCGATATCGGGACTGACACCGACGTTCTCGGCGATCCACTCGCTCTCCTCCGGATCCCACACCGCCGACGACGGCGCCGTGACCACGCCACCGTCCATGAGCGGCGGCGACGCGGCGCGCCCGACGAGGCCGCCCCATGTTCGCTTGCCGATCAGCTTGCCGACGCCGGCCTTTCGGAAGTACCACGGCATCGCGTCGCCGCCGGAGCCGGCGAATTCGTTGATCAACATCACCTTCGGCCCGAAAATCGCCCCCTGCGGCTCGACCTCGTCGCCGCCGTCGCGCGTCGCCACGCTCGAAAACAGCTTCCGCGTGAGGAACTCGACGATGTCGGTCGCGAGCGCGCCGCCGCCGTTGAAGCGCTCGTCGACGATCACCGCCTGCTTGTCGACCTGCGCGAAGAAGTAGCGCGTGAAATTGGTGAAGCCGCCGAAGGCCGTGTCGGGGAGATAGACGTATGCCACGCGACCACCCGTCATCTGATCCACCTTGCGGCGGTTGTCCTCGATCCAGGCGAGATTGCGCAGGCGGTTCTCGTTCGGGATCGGGACGACGGTGACCGTGCGCGCGCCGGCGCCATTCGGATCCGTTCCGACGCGAATCTGGACCTGCTTGCCCGCTGTCCCCTCGAAGAAGCTGTACACGTTGTCGGCAGCCGTGAGATTCCGGCCGTTGACGCCGAGCAGGTACTCGCCGGCCGCGACGTTCACGCCTGGCTGGGTGAGCGGGGCCGTGGCCTGCGGATTCCAGTTCTCGCCGTTGAACACCCGCGCGAAGCGGTAGCGGCCGTTCTCGATGTGGTAGTCGCACCCGAGCAATCCGGTCTGCACGCGTTTGACGTCGGGCGTCTCGCCGCCGATGACGGATAAGTGCCCGACGACCAGATTGCCCAGCATCTCGGAGAACAGATAGTTGAGATCAGCGCGCGAGCCGATGCCTTCGACGAACCGCTGATACCGCTCCTCCGCGCGCGCCAGGTTCAGTCCGTGAAATCCGGGATCGTAGAAGAAGTCGCGCTCGATGCGCCATGCCTCCTTGAACATCTGACGCCATTCCTCGCGCGGCGCGATCTTGACTTCGATCGTCGACGTGTTCAGCTGACCGCCCGTGGGCTGTGGCGGCGGGCCCGGCGCGGCGCCGCTGGCGGGCGGCGGCGGCGGAAGATTGCGGATGAACCAGTTGTCGGCCTGCCGCGTCAGCATCTTCTCGCCGCTCGCCGATACCTCGAAGAACCGGACGCCGTTGGCCGCGATGTCGCTCTTCCGCGTCTTGAGGTCATGGCGATGGACGGTGATCGTCGCCGGTTCGCCCGGGCTCGGGGCCGGCGATTCGAGCGCGAACAGCACGCCGGCCTTACCGACCTGCAGGCTCGTGTAGCGCCGCGGCGGCAGCGGCATACTCAGGATCCGCTGGCCGATGTTCTCGAAGTCGATCGTGACCTCCACCGACTTCGGCGGCGCGGGCACGGAGCGGGCGTCGGACCGCGGCTCGTCGGTCTTCGGCGCATCGGTCTTCGGCGCATCGGATATCTTCTCCTCATCGCTCTCCGGCGCGAACGGCGAGGGATCGGCTTTCGACAGCACCACGAGATAGATGCTCTGCGTCAGCGGGCGCGAGAAGCTGCCGACGTCAGGCTGGAGGGACGGACCCGAATCGGTAGACGCCGTGAAGTACAGGTACTTTCCGTCCTTGTCGAAGACGGGATTCCCGGCGTCGCTCATGCCGTCGGTAATCTGCACCACCTTCCCGGTTGCAATTGAGTAGATGTGAATCGCGCCGAGGTAGTTCGGCAGGCTCGACGCGTACGCAAGCCACTTCGAGTCGGGCGACCAGACCGGCGCCCAGTCGTCGCCGAGCGGATTCCAGTAGCGCTGTTTCGCGACCTGCACCGGTTTTTTCGACTCGACGTCGACGTACCAGATACGCATGTGCGAATCGGTGAAGGCGATCTTCTTCGAGTCGGGCGACCATCTGGCAGCGCGGTAGTAGCCAGGCTCGGGCATCGCGATCTTCACGACGTCGCCGGTGCCGCTCTGCGGCGCGAGGTGCAGCGCGTATTCACCTGACGCGTCCGAGAAGTACGCGATCGTTCTTCCGTCGGGCGACCATGCCGGCGATCGTTCCATCACGCTCTGCGAGTTGGTGATGTTGCGTGCATCCCCCTTCTCCGCCGGCACCGTGATGATCTCGCCGCGCGCCTCGAACAGCGCGCGGGTGGCGTTCGGCGACAGGTGCGCCCCTGTCAACCGGCTGCCCACGTTCACCATCCGCGGACGCACTTCGGGCAGATCTCCAGCGATTTGCACCGGCACCGGCTTGAGCTGGCTCGTCCGAAGGTCGAACATTGCGAGGCCGCCGAACTGCTCGATGACGATCGCGTCGCCGCCGGGACCTGCACCAATCGATTTGAAGTCGAGGCTGTCGTTCTTCACCTCTTCCTTCACCTGCCGTGTTCGCGTGTCGTAAGAGAAGAGTGTGACGGTGCCGTTGCGATCGCTCAGGAAATAGACCTTGCCGCCGATCCAGAGCGGGTTGTAGTCGTTCGAGTTGTCCCGGGGAACTCTTTCAATCTTCGAGTCGGCGAGCGTCGCGAGCCAGATGGGCGTGGTGTCGCCGCCCCGGTATCGCTTCCAGACGTTGAAGGCACGCCGCATCGGCACGTAGGCGAGGCGGCTGCCGTCGGGCGAATACGACCCTTCCCAGCCCCATGGCAGCGACAACCGTTCGGGGAAGCTGCCGTTGATGTCCATCGTGTAGAGCTGTTGCACCGGCGCGTAGCCGTCGCGATTGGACGCGAAGAGGATCTTCTTCCCGTCCGGCGTCCACGACAGCACCGTGTCCGGCGCGGGATGCCATGTCAGCCGCTTCGGCACGCCGCCGCCAGCCGGCACGGTGTACACGTCCGTGTTGCCGTCGTACTCGCCGGTGAATGCGATCGTCGATCCATCGGGCGAGAACACCGGGTTGGTTTCAACGCCGGCGCCGCTCGTGAGCCGCTGCGCCGAGCCCCCCTCGCGCGGCACGGTCCAGAGATCGCCCGCGTACACAAACGCAATGTGCGTCCGGCTGAGCGTCGGTTTCTGCAGTAACAGCGGAGGAAGCGAGTCGGCCGACATGCCAGCCAGCCCACCGATGGTGATCGCGAAAACGAGGGCGATGCGTCGCATTACAGCCTCTCTTGCAAAAGCGGATACGGGGAGCGCGCCTATCATAGTCCCGAGGCGTGCTGATCCGCGACCTGTCGCATACGTCCGCGCCTGTTCGATATAGTCCAAGGGTGCATCCACGCACTCACAGGAAGCGCTTGCTCGCGTTCGCGGTCGCCGCCGCAGCGTCTGTGCTCTGCGCCACGACGATCCTCTCGGCCGAATGGCGAGTGCGTGCCAAGGCCGACACGCAGTTACCACCACGACTTCTGGACGACACCTGTGGTCGGCAGATTGTCTTGCTCGGCGAGTCGCCGACGCACGGCTTCGGTGTGTCGATGCGGCTCAAGGCGGAACTGGTGCGAACGCTCGTCGAACGGTGTCACGTCGACGCGGTGTTCTTCGAGAGCGGCGTCTACGATTTCCTCAAGCTTGAGACCGACCTCAGCGCCGGACGGCGCGTCGTTCCAGCGACACTGATGGCGGCGGTCGGATTGCTCTGGAACAACGGCGATGTTGCGCCCCTGGCCTCGTTCCTGGCCGACCGCGCGAATCACGGGCACCTCGTGCTCGGCGGTCTTGACGATCAAATCGGCAGAGGGACGTACGCTCAGCATTCGATGGCGGCCGATCTCGTGCGGCCGCTCGACGGCGATGGAAGAACACAGTGCCTGGCGACGCTCCGTAAACATACGGAGTGGCAGTACACCGCCGACGCGCCGTATAGCCCGAACGATCGGTCGCGTATGCTCCACTGCCTCGATCTGATCCGGTCGAAGTTGTGGCGCACCGACACGACGGATTTCGCGATGATCGACAGCCTGGCCCGGTGGCTAGCGCGTGATTTTCCTGCCAGCGCCCGCACTGCCATCGACGCGCAGCAGTTCAGCGCACGCGATGCGTCGATGTTCGACAATTTCCAGTTTCTAATGGCACGGCTCCCGACCCGCAGCAAGGTCGTGGTCTGGACCGCGACCGTGCACTCGGCGCGTGATCTGAGCCGCGTTCCCGGACGGGAGGATTCGCGCTCGCTCGGTTCCCTCATTGCCCGCGAGTACGGCAACCATCTGTTTTCCCTCGGGATATCCGCGCACTCCGGGAATTTCGCGCGGACCGGCCAACCGCCTGCAAAGCTCCCCGATCCGCCGGCGGCGTCGCTCGAAGCGAAGGCTTTCGCCCGAGCGCACGACGATCTGCGCTACTTGCCGCAGCATGATCTCAGCGAGCTGGGTGCCGTTCCGTCGCGCCTCATGGGGACCGTGTTCGTCGCTGCCCCGTGGGATCGCATCTTCGATGGCGTCGTTGTGATTCGTGAAGAGCGGGCCCCGTCGCCGTCTGGGTCGGAAGAAACTCCGAAATGACTGCCCCCGTGTTTGGGCCAGAACAGCTCGCACAGTTAAGCAGCTCCGTCCTTGACCCCCACGAGTAGCACGGCAACGTCCGTCGCGGGCTCTCTCAGCGACAGCTTGAATCGTTATACGATGTGCTAACTCACATTCAGGCGAGGTTTCAGCCTCCCGGTCCTTCCCACGAGGTTTCCCGTGCACAACTACATCCAAGGGCAGTGGCAGCCGTCTTCAGCGGCCGACACGCTGCCCGTGATCAATCCGGCAACTGGCGAGGAGCTCGATCGGACGCCGCTCTCCACCGCCTCCGAACTCGATCAGGCGGCACAGGCTGCATCGCGCGCGTTTCCTGCGTGGCGACGGGTGCCAGTGACCGAACGCGTCCAGTTCCTGTTCAAACTGAAAATGCTGCTCGAAGAGCAGTTCGAAGAACTGTCGCGAACCATCACGATGGAATGCGGCAAGACGCTCGCCGAATCGCGCGGCGAAATGCGTCGCGCGATCGAGAATGTCGAAGTCGCGTGCGGAACGCCGACGCTGATTCAGGGATACAACTCTGAAGACATCGCTGCCGGTATCGACGAAATCATGATTCGTCAGCCGATCGGCGTTTGCGCGATCATCTCGCCCTTCAACTTCCCGGGCATGATTCCGTTCTGGTTCTTCCCCTACGCTGTCGCCTGCGGCAATACGGTGATCATGAAGCCGTCCGAACGCGTGCCGTTGACGATGCAGAAAGTGTTTGGGTTGCTGGAAACGCTGGGCCTTCCTGCGGGCGTCGTCAACCTCGTGAACGGCGGACGCGAGGTCGTCGACGCGATCCTCGAGCATCCGATGATCCGCGCGGTCAGCTTCGTCGGGTCGAGCACCGTCGCTCGGCACGTCTATGCGAAGGGCGCGGCCGCCGGCAAGCGCCTGCAGTGCCAGGGCGGCGCGAAAAATCCCGTCGTCGTGCTTCCCGACGCCAACATCGAGTCGACGACGGAAATTGTCGCCGACAGCGCCTTCGGCTGCGCCGGCCAGCGTTGTCTGGCGGCATCGTTTGCCATCGCGGTCGGCGAAGCAAAGGCTCCATTCGTCGACGCCATGTCGCAGAGGGCCGCCGCACGGGTGACCGGAAACGGTCTCGAGGCCGGCGTCCAGATGGGACCGGTGATCACCCCTCAAAGCCGTACTCGGATCGAAGCACTGATCGATCAGGCGCTGCGTGATGGCGCCCGGGCGATCGTCGACGGCCGAAATCCGTCGATCCCGAACCACCCGGCCGGCAATTTCGTGAGGCCCACCGTGCTCGACGGACTTCCGTTCGAGAGCCCGATCGCGCGGACCGAAATCTTCGGGCCCGTGCTGTCGATCCACCACGTCGACGATATCGACGCCGCCATTGCGGTCGTCAACAGCGGCGGCTACGGAAACCAGGCGAGCATCTTCACCACCAGCGGCGCCTCGGCGCGCAAATTCCGGTACGAGGCCGAAGTCGGTAATGTCGGCGTCAATGTCGGTGTTGCGGCACCGATGGCGTTCTTTCCATTCAGCGGAGCGCGCGAGAGCTTCTTTGGCGACCTGCATGCGCAGGGGCGAGACGCGATCGAGTTCTTCACCCAGGAGAAGGTGGTCGTCGAGCGCTGGCCAAAAGAGTGGTCGCGAAAATTCTAGCCATCGTCTGGGAAATCCTTGATACGGTGCCTTGACACGCTCCCTTGTCCCAGCTATACC
>JBPYFA010000494.1:0-9170 GCA_051986585.1 Vicinamibacterales bacterium
TCAAGATCCGTGCGTATCGCAACGCGGCCGAAACGATCGTTCACCTGCCGGATCCGGTCGCGTCGCTCTCCGCCGCGGATCGTCTGCGCATTCCGGGCATCGGAAAGGATCTCGCGGCGAAGCTCGCCGAACTCGTCGACACCGGAGTCTGTCGATTCCATCGCGACCTCCTGGACGAATTTCCGCCGACGATTCTCGATCTCCTCAGGCTCCAGGGTGTCGGCCCGAAAACCGTCGCGCTCCTCTACCACATGCTCGACATCAAGTCACTCGACGATCTCGAGCGCGCCGCGCGGGATGGCCGAATTCGCGCCCTCAAGGGCATGGGCGCGAAGAAGGAAACTCTCATTCTGAAAGCGCTCGAAGATCGTCAGCGCTTTACCGGGCGCCGCCTGATGCCCGAAGCGCACGATACCGCCGCCATGCTCGTGGCCGACCTCCGTTCGCACGCCCCAGACGCCGAGATTTCCATCGTCGGCAGCCTCCGGCGCGGGTGCGAGACCTGCGGCGACCTGGACATCCTGGCGGCTGGCGCCCCTCCATCGCTGATGGAGGCATTTACCGGCTATCGGCTCGTGCAACGAGTGCTGGCGCATGGCGAGACGAAGTCCAGCATCCTGTTGTGGGATGGATTTCAAGCGGACTTACGCCTGGTGCCGCGTCAGAGCCTCGGCGCTGCGCAGCAGTACTTCACGGGGTCGAAGGCACACAACATCGCGCTTCGCGATCGTGCCATCCAGCGTGGCCTGAAACTGAACGAGTACGGATTGTTCCGCGTCGACGATGATGCGCGGATCGCCGGCGATACGGAAGAGAGCATCTACCAAGAGCTTGGACTGTCGTTCGTGCCGCCGGAGCTACGGGAAAATCGCGGAGAAATTGCAGCGGCGGAAGCCCGACACTTACCGCGGCTCGTTACCCTCGAGGACCTGCGTGGCGATCTGCACATGCACACGACAACCACCGACGGCCGCGCCGACGCAGAAACGATGGCTGCAGCGGCCCGAAAGTCCGGGCTGGAGTACATCGCGATCACCGATCACAGCCGCGCGGTCGCGATGGCCAACGGCCTGGACGAGACCGCCGCGCTCGAGCACGCGCGGGCGGTGCGGCAGCTGAACGATCGCCTCGAAGGAATCACTGTGCTGGCGGGGATCGAATGCGATATCAAACCCGATGGATCGATGGATCTCGCCGACGACTGCCTCGCCGAGCTGGATATTGTGATCGCCTCGGTCCACTCGGCATTCGGTCTCGAGGCGGATCGAATGACCGACCGGCTGTTGCGCGCGATTTCGTGTCCGTGGGTCGACGTTCTCGCCCACCCGACGGGACGATTGATCCTGAAGCGGGAACCGTACCGGTTCGACGTCGAGCGAGTGTTCAGCGCGGCGGCTGCCGCTGGCGTTGCGATTGAAATCAACAGCCAGGTCGATCGCCTCGATCTGGACGACGTGCTCGCACGCACCGCACGAGAGCGTGGCGTGAATATCGTCATCGATTCCGATGCGCACTCGCCCGCGGCGCTCGGCGGCTTGCGCTGGGGCGTATCGGTCGCACGCCGGGCGTGGCTGCAGCCCGAGGATATCCTCAACACCAGGCCGCTCGAGAGCTTCCGGGCGATGCTGAGACGCCACCGGCAGGCACAAGTTAAAACGTAGAAGGTTAAAGCTCGAATGACCGCCGACCAACTCGAAGCAATTCGTCGCCTCTACTTCAAGACCACCCGCGCGACGATCGAAAGAGATTTCGATCGCGCGATCGATCTCATCAAGGCGATGCCGGAAGGAGAACGCCACCGGGCGACCGTCTTCATGCAGGGGCTTGCCGAAATGCGCAAGGAGTTCAAGAAACCGAACGCGTCGGCGAAGCGACGGAACGGCCGCGACTAGGCGTCCTTCGGACCTTTTTTCAAGTATTTCCTCGCCGCCAGCCTGACCGCCTCGGGCACGTTCCGGTCGGTCGTCAGCATCTTCAGGTCTTTCTCGTTCAACCGCTGAATCAGCTGCATCGAGATGCCGGGTGGCGTCTTTGGATTCTTGGTCAATCCCGCGACGACGCCGTAGTTCTTCATCCAGGCGCGGTTGGTGGCGATACCCCGCAGCACTTCTTCGCTGACATTGGCCATTTTCGCGAAGGCTTCGACCTCCGTTTCCGTCAGCTTGGGACTGCTCAGAACCGCTGCCGACACGAGCTTGTTCGAGTCGCGGATCAGTTGCGCGCGCTGCGCTCTCGTCCCCTTCATGGCGAGTTTCATCCGCTCGACAATCGGCAACCCCGACAGCACCTGTGGATCGTCTTCCTCGTCTTCCTCACCATCGTCGGTGTTCGCGCCGCCCGGCGGTGCGGCGGTGCCGCCCGATGGCGGCGCCGCTGCGAGAGCGGCGCCGTTCGGCCGGCCCGCAAAGAAATCGCGCATCTCCACCGGCACGTCCGTGCGCGAGAGAAACGCTCGAACCGCTTCAGTCGGCAGAGTGTCAAGCGTGGCGTTCGCAATCGCGGCGATCTCCGCGTCGCTATCGCTGGACAACAGCATCAGCAGTGCAACCTGATCGATCTCTCGCGGTGCCAGCGCTCCGCGAGCGGCAAGCAGCCGGACATCGCGGGCAGCTTCTCCTCGTCGAAACAGATCGATAAGAGGCGAACGGATACCGGGATCCATCGAGCGCTATTGAAGGTACCTGGTGAGCGTTTCGTGAGTAAGGGTCATGGTCTTGACCGACCCCGGCGGGCCGAGCGATCTTCCTGGACGGTCATTGACAGAGAATGCGAACGCACCGGCGTCTCCGACCTGAATGATGGCCTTGTCGCGAACCTCCTGTGTTTCCTTGTCGCCGGCGTGCATGAGGCGTGAGACTACGACCTTTCCATCCGCGATCACTCGCACCCAACAGTCTCCAGTCGGATGCAACGCGATCACCATCGTTCCCGGCGTCGCTCCTGCGGTGGCGACCGGCACGGGTGGCTGTGCAGGCTCCGGGACCGATGGCGCGATGTCCTTTGGAGCGGGCGACGGCGCAGCCTCAGTATGCGGCGCGCTGACCGTGGACACCGGCGCAGGCGTCCGGATGCGCATCGCGAAGTAGAGGATCAGGACGATCAGCGGCACGGTGATGAGGACCAGCTTCAGCACGACACCAGCGATTCGCTGCTGGTTGCCGAACACCTGTTCATCGTTCGACGCCTTGGCTGGGCTGGGAATCGCCGTGGACGGAGCGCCCTGGAATTCGTCGAGGAACTCGTGGACGGTGTCGTCAGGGTTGAGACCGACTTCAACCGCGTAGGATCTGACAAACGAGCGGCTGAAAATGCCACCTGGCAGGCGCGAAAGATCGTTGCGCTCGAGCGCCTCCAACGCACCAATGGAAATCTTGGTAGCAGCGGCAATCTGCTGGAGCGAAACTCCGCGCCGCTCCCGCGCCAGGCGCAACTTCCCGCCAAAATCGCTCATGACCCAGGGACCTTCGATACCTGCCCGTGAAATTACTTTAGACAACCTCCAGAAGGAGTGTCAAACCGACCGCCGGAGGCGCGAGACAATTGGTCCGATTGGGCCGTTGCGAAACAGCTGAATCGCGGCCACGCCGCGCGCGCCCGCAGCCAGCACTTCTGCGGCGTTTTCGGTTGAAATCCCGCCAATCGCAATCACCGGCACCGTCGTCGCCCTGCAGACTTCCCGGAGCTGGTCAAGACCGGCGGCCTTATGGCCGGAGGGTTTGCTCGTGGACGGAAACACGGTGCCGAAGATCAGGTAGTCACAGCCTCCGGCTCCAGTCACGCGCGCGGCCTCGGCTGGGTCGTGGACCGATCGACCGATCAGAAATCCGGGACCGGTGACACGCCGGACGCGCGGCGTGGCAAACGAGTCCGCCCGCAGGTGCACTCCCGAGGCGTGCGCCGCGAGAGCGACGTCGAGCCGATCGTTCACCACGATTCGGCAAGACGTTCCGCTGGTTTCGTCGATGGCGGCGCGTGTGAGCGCAGCAAGCGCGCGGCCGTCCAACGAGCGTTCGCGGATCTGGACGAGATCCACGCCAGCGCACGCCGCTTCTCGCACCAGACCAGGCCGGATACCCTCTCCGCTCGTCACCAGACAGATAATCGGAAACGGCACGACCGATGCTCAGGTTGACGGCTTCTCGGTGGTGATCGATTCGTTACGACGAAGAAAGAGACCCGCCAGCTCCATCAGGCCGGCCAGCGTGGTCAGGCCGCCGATGCCCGACACGGCGCCGCGGACGAACACGTTCGACAGGAACGATTCGAGCAGCGGCAGTCGGTCGATGAAGAAGTTGCGATCCCAGAACGCAGTTTTCCACGGGGCGACGATCAGAACGAAGCCCGCCTCCAGGAAATAGGCCGCGAACAGAACGCGCGAGAGGATCGAGATGATCAGCCTCCGGCCTGCACGCGTGCGAGGCGATCCGCTCGATCGGCCACGTCACGGTACTCGCCGGCATTCGCCTGGAGCTCGAGAAAAACGGCGAGGGCCCGCGCCGTTTCCCCGGCATCCTCCAGAGCGACGCCAAGATCGTAAAGGAGGGCATGGCCATCGTCCGGCGACGGGATGTTCGCTTCCGCAGCCCGTTCGAACCACTCGATTGCGTCGGTGATCTCTCCGTGATCGCGATACAGGCGGCCGAGCATCGCCGCAGCCTCGAACCGCTGGCGCGGAGAACGGGCCGCCGTCTTCAACGAGGCCGTAGCTTCCTGAAGCATCCCCATCTCGAGATAGGTGCGCGCCAGCTTCATGTGCTGAGCCGACTGATCGACGCCATCGGGCTGCGCGGCGTCCTTCCGAATCCCCTTAAAGACGTCGCCAAGACTGGCCGGACGCGCCGGTCGCTTCTCTTCTGCTTCCTCGAGGTCGCCGAGCGCGCTCGACAGGTCGATCTCTCCGGAAGCACGTGGCGCGGCTTGGTGAGATGCGGAAGGACTGCCCGCAACTGGGCCGGCTTCAGCTGCCGTCACGGCTGGCGATACCGGCTCCACTGGCGGCTGCGGTGGAGTGGCGGGCGCCTCGACGGCTCCGGAGAAATGATCCCGAGCGACAAATGGCGTGGCGCCGCTCAGGCGCTCGGCAATCACCGTATCCGGCTCCGAGATTCGCAGCATCACGAGCGCTCGCCTGAACCGATCGATGTGTGCCGCTTCCCACGGCTCGCGGGCGACGAGATCCTCCGCGATGGCGCGTGCTTCGGCACCGTGGCCAGCAGCCAGATAGGCATCCGCCAACTGCGTCTGAGCGTCGTACATCGTCGTTTCCAGACCGCCATCGACGCACACTTCGACCAGTTTGAGCAGGGCCGGCACGTGCCCGGCCTTTCGGGTCACGAATTCCTGCAGCAAGGCGGCCGCTTCCTCGAACTTGCGTCCGTGAACCGCGGCATCGACCACGCCCTCGATGCAGACAAAGGCCGCTTCGGGGGATGAGGATGAAAGATCCCACGCAAGATCGATCACGCCTCGTTTCGATTCGTGATTGAGCGATAGCAATTTCGGCAGGATGTCCCGCGCGCGATCGAGTTGACCGCTACGAAGCTCGATGTCGGCCAGCGCGAGCAGCAGCGCCGGATCGTCAGCGGCACTCTTCTGATCCAGATAGGTGCGGGCGGTTTCGAGGTCTCCCGCCGTGAGCGCGGCTTTCGCGAGAATGCCGCGCCCTTCGAGATCGCTTGGGTTCAGCCGGACCGATTCACGCAGCACCGACAACGCGTCGGCCTCGCGGTCCTTTTCGAGCAGACCGGCGTACAACTCGCGCAACAGCGTGGCCGCACGGGTCTCGTCGCCGCCGAGTGCCAGCACGCGCGCGCCGGCAATGCGGGCATCGAAATCGGCCGGATCGATCATCCCGAGCCGGACGATAATTTCGTCGGCCCCTTTGCGATCGCCCCGCGCACGACGGCGAGCGGCAACCGCATGGAAATGGGACTTCGCGTCAACGAGTAACCCCTGCTTCGCCGAAATCTCAGCGAGGTATAGCTGCGCCTGCTCGTCAGTCGGCACGATCTTCAGAATTTTTTTGTAGAGCGCGGCGGCCTTCGGATAGAAGCCGTCCTTCACGAAGTGCTCGGCTATCCTCGCGTACTGCTCCACCGCCTTGGCCGGCTGATTGGCTCTGACGTATAGGTCCCCGAGCATGTTGGCGGTGTTCCAGTCGCGGGGCTGATCCTCGGTGAGGCGGACGTACTCCGCGATGGCGGCGTCGAGACGCCCCTGGCGCAGCAATTTTTCCGCTTTTTTCAGCGTATCTTCCCGGTCGAGGGCCAACGGCTACTCCCCGAAGCGCTCAGCGTGTGCGGGTTACCCGTCCATCCTATCAAACAGGGACGGCGGTCGGAACGAGCGGCGATGCACCTCCGAGTACCCGAAACGCGAAACCGCATCGAGGTGGTCGCGCGTCGCGTAGCCCTTATGGCGATCGAACCCGTATCGAGGATCCTGCGCATGGAGCTCGAGCATCATGCGGTCGCGTGTGACTTTGGCGACAATCGACGCCGCCGCGATCGCAGTGCAGCGAGCATCCCCATGCACGACCGGCCGCTGCGCCATCATCAAGTCCGGCACTCGGAAGGCGTCGACCAGCACGAAATCCGGGAGAGGAACCAGCCCGAGGATGGCGCGCTGCATGGCACGGAGCGACGCCTGGTGGATGTTGATAGCGTCGATTTCGCGCGGGTCGGCGGCGGCCACTCCCCACGCAATCGAGCCGCGCGTGATCTTCTCGTAGAGGCGCACCCGTTCCAGCGCCGTGACCGTCTTCGAATCGCAGATGCGAGGGATGTAGCGTTGAGGATCGAGGATGACGGCCCCGGCGACGACTGGCCCGGCGAGGCAGCCGCGTCCGACCTCGTCGACGCCGGCGACCAGGTTGAACCCCAGCCGCCGGATCGTGTTCTCGAGCGTCCTGAAGGCGCGGACTTTGACCACGGATCGCGGGCCGTGCGATCAGGCAGTTTGCTTCTTGGCCGCGTCTTTCATGCGCGCCGCCTTGCCTTTCAGCTCGCGCAGGAAATACAGCTTCGCGCGCCGAACACGCGCCGTACGCACGACGTCGATTTTGTCGATGATCGGCGAATGCAGCGGGAAGATCCGCTCGACGCCCTGTCCAAACGACACCTTGCGCACCGTGAACGTGGCGCGCGCCCCGCCGCGATGCATCCCAATCACCATGCCCTCGAACACCTGAATGCGTTCCTTGTCTCCTTCACGAACCTTGACGTGGACGCGAACGGTGTCTCCCGGCTTGATCGCCGGGCGCTTCACCATGTTGCCGCGCTCGACGGTCTCTACGGCGCTCATCTCACTCTCTCCTTGTTTTCACGCAACTCTTTCAACAGCGCTTCGTCCTGCGGATCGAGCGAAGCACTTTCCAACATCTCCGGACGATGCGTTAACGTCCGGGCCAGGGCTTCACGTCGGCGCCACCGCTCAATCTCGCGGTGATGTCCTGACAACAGGACGTCCGGCACCCGCATCCCGCGGAAGTCCGCAGGACGCGTGTACTGTGGATAGTCGAGCAGGCCACGTGCGAACGTATCGCGCGCAACCGACGCCTCGTCGCCGACCACTCCCGGAACCAGCCGCGCCACACAATCGACGATCACCAGTGCGGGCAGTTCCCCACCCGACAACACGTAATCGCCGATCGACAACGTCTCGGTCGCCAGCGCCGTCCGCACGCGCTCGTCGACGCCTTCGTACCGGCCGCACAGGATCACGATGTGATCCAGCCGGCGTAACCGTTCGGCGGCAGCATGCGTGAAGCGCTCGCCGTCGGGCGATGTCAAAACCACCGATGCTGGCGTACCCCGTTCGGCGCGAATCGCGTCGACCGCCGCGAACATCGGTTCCGGCTTCAGCACCATGCCGGGCCCGCCGCCAAACGGCAGGTCGTCGACGACCCGGTGCCGATCGGTCGTGTAGTCCCGAAGATCGTGGACCTTCAGGTCCACGACTCCCGCCGCAATCGCCCGCCCGACCACGCCGTCCGACAGCGCCGCGTGGATCATCGGCGGAAAGATCGTGACGATATCGATCTTCACCGCGCTGGTCCGGTTGGCGGGTTCAGATCGATCAACCCCTCAGGCGGATCGACCGTCACACGCCGCGCGCCGATGTCGACCCCGACGCAGATGTCGCCAACCAGCGGTATCAGCATGTGCTCGTCAACCACAAGATAACTTCGGTCGATCGAGCCTTCCACGGCTGTGACCCGTCCAACACGCGTTCCCCGCGTATCGACGACATCGCAGCCAACCAGGTCGTGGCGATAGAACGTTCCCGCCGGCAACGGCTCGAGATCTTGTTCCCGCAGCCACAAATCCGCGCCGGCCAGCCGTTCGGCCTCGCTCATCGTCTCGATTCCGGCCAATCGCACGATTGGACGCCCCTGGTGAAAACGGCTCTCCACGACCTCATATTCGGTCGCCCGATCAGCCGGCCCGACCAGGAGCACCTTGCCGATCCGGAAACGGTCTTCCATGAAGTCCGTTTCGGGATTCACGATCACGTGACCGCGGATGCCGTGTGCGCGGGCCACGCGTCCGACCAGCAGCAGTGCGTCGCTCGATTCAGACGCCACATCAACTCACGCGGCTATGGCTCGTCGCGGAACTCCAGCGTCGCCTTTGTGCCTTCGAGATCGGCGGTCGCGCTGACGATCGTCCGCATCGCCGCCGCCGTCCGCCCCTGCCGCCCAATCACACGTCCGAGATCGCCCGGCGCCATAAACAGCTCGACGAGCGTCTGTCCCCGGTGCTGACGCTCGGTCACGCGCACCGCATCTGGCCGATCCGCCAGCGCTCGTGCGATGACCTCAACGACGTCGCGGCAGCGGCTCACGACGCAGGCTGTGCATCCGCCGCCGCCACGGCCGGGGCGGGTGGCATGCGGGCCACAAGCGTACGAATGGTGTCGGACGGAACCGCGCCCGCCTTGATCCAGTGCTCGAGGCGATCGCGTTTCAGATCGAGCGTCTCGGGCTTGGTGCGCGGATTGTAATATCCCAGCACTTCCACGAAACTGCTGTCGCGCGCCGCCCGCGAATCGGTCACCACCACACGGAAATACGGCCGCTTCTTCGAACCCGTACGCCTCAGACGAATTGCTAACATCTCGCTTCGCTCCAGTTCCCAGTAACCAGTTTCCAGTTTCCAGTAGCCGCTCGC
>JBPYFA010000495.1:0-21200 GCA_051986585.1 Vicinamibacterales bacterium
CTGCTCGGCGTGTGCCTGGCCGCGACGACAGACGCCGTTGCTGCCGGTCAACGGCCGAGCGCGACGCTCGAAGGCTCGGTGCAGGACGCGAGCGGTGCCGTCGTTTCCGGGGCGGTGGTTACGGTGCGCGATCCCGACACGAACGTCGTTCGAACGATTCAGACCGATGCGGTCGGATCGTTCCGATTCGCGGATCTGCCGATCGGCACCTACGAGGTTCGGGTCGAAAGTCGTGGCTTCGCTCCGTTCGTGCACGCCGGGGTCACGCTCGCGATCGCCCAAACCGCGCGGTTGCTGGTCGTACTGCAAGCGCCGCAGGTCGTCGAACAGGTCTCGGTCACCGCGCAGCCGCAGCCGCTCGACTCGAGGCGGACCTCGGTCGCGACCGTAATTGACACCGAGCGAATCGAGGAGCTTCCGGTTCGATCGCGAAATTATCTGGAATTCGTGCTGATTGCTCCCGGCGTCACGCGCGCCGCGCCCACTTCGATCGCGAACGGCGTCAGTTCCGTGTTGCCGAACAGCGGTTTCAGCTTCCAGGGGCTTCGTCCCCGGAGCAACACCGTCACGATTGATGGCATCGATAACACGGACGAGTTTTCAGGGGCGAGCCGGACGGAACTCTCACTCGAAGTCGTACGCGAGTTTCAGGTCGTGCAGAACGGCTGGTCGGCAGAGAACGCCGGCGCCGCCGGCGGCATCAATGTGGTGACCCGCAACGGCGCGAATACACTTCACGGTGATGCGTTCGTGTTCGGCCAGTCCGGTGCACTGAATGCTCGGCCGAAGCTCGAAGAGAACCTCGGGGTGGCCCCGGCGTCGACGCGGTATCGCGCGGGTGCCGCGATTGGCGGCCCAATCGCAAGAGACCGCACGTTCTATTACGCAGCCGCGGAGCGCGAGGACGCACACGATCAGACCGCATCGGACATCGAGCCGGCTACGGCTTCCAGCATTAACGCGGCGCTGAATGCGGGCCTGCTTCCGGAGCTCGGCACTCGGGCGCTGACAATCGGGCTCTTTCCCACAGAGCGGACCGAGACCGAATCGTCGATCAAGATCACGCACTCGCTCACAGGGTACGGTGTCGTCGTCGGGTCCGCGGTCATGAATCAGAACGCGGACGAGCACGATGCCCTCAATCGCGGCGGCCTGTCCGACAGAAGTGCGCGTGGCAGCGCCACCACTCGCGACGGTGCTCTGACCGGATCGTGGAATACAGCGATCAACACGACGAGCACCAACGAGCTGCGAGGACAGTTCGCCACCCGTCGTCAGACGTTGGAGCCTGCCGATTCGCAGGGGCCAGGCGTATCCATCGCCGGTGTCGCCGACTTCGGCACCGCCTACGTCGGCGAGAGCGATCGCCGTCAGTCGTATCTCGAGATCGCCGATACGGTGGCCCACATGCACGGTCGGCATTTCTTGAAGACCGGAGCCGCGTTCAAACACATCAGCGTAGCCGGCCACGTACTCGATGGGCTACGCGGCCTCTACACTTTTCGATCGCTGGACGATTTCCTCGCCGGGCAGCCGGACACCGTCAGGAAGGTCTCCACGGACTCAACGACCGATCTCAATGCTGAGCAGGCAAGTGCGTTCGTCCAGGATCACTGGACCCCGACGGCGACGCTGACCGTCGACGGGGGCATCCGATTCGACACCACGCGCTTCCCTGCGTCGCTCGGGATATCGGCCCGGCAGGTCAGCCCGCGCGCTGGAGTTGCGTGGACAGTCGCGCGGAATTGGGTGATTCGCGCCGGCGCCGGCCGGTTTGCGGATCGCATCCCCCTCGCCGCGATCGAACGAGCGTGGAACGCCGAACAGCATGGGGTGGTTGAGCAGCTCAGCGAAGCGGGCGCGACCAGCCGATCGATCTATACCGCCGCACCGGACGCGTGGCATCCCGCAAGTCTGCAGGCGAGCATCGGAGCGGAACGGCTGCTCACGCCGAATCTGACAGCGGCGATCACGTACTTCTACGCTGCCGGCCGGAATCTTCCGCGCACCCTGAACGTCAATCTGCCGCCGCCCTCGATTCTCACGCCAGCCAACGCTCCGCTACTCGGAATCGCGACGCCTACGCCGCAACAACTCGGTCGACCCGTGTTCGGCCCGGAACGACTCAATCCGGATTGGGATGGAATCTTCGAAGTGCAACCGACATCCGCCTCGACGTATCACGGCGTGACCATTTCCCTGAACCGGCGATTGGCGAACGAGATTGAGTGGTCCGCCGCCTATGCCTGGTCGCACGCGCGCGATTCGGCGTCGGACTTCGACGAACAGCCGCAGAATCCGTACGACCTGGCCGATGAACGGGCAGATTCCCGCTACGACCAGCGGCACCACTTCGTCGCGAGCGCATTGTTCGACCTGCCGATCGGCGAAGAGGAAGACCGACAGCCCGGTCAGCCGGTCGGCGCATGGACGCGCGCCTTCAGCCACATCGAAGTGGCGCCGATCTTCACGCTCGGAAGCGGCACGCCGGTCAATGTGGTCACCGGCGGAGACGACAACCGATCGCGCGCCTATCCCTTCACGTCCCGTCCGCGCGGCATGTCCAGGAATGCGGCGCGGTTGCCGGCATCGGCGACGCTCGATCTCCGGGTCCTCAAATACTTCGACATCAAACCCCACAGCAAGCTCGACGTCGTCGTCGAAGCGTTCAACCTGCTGAATCGGACGAACGTGTCCGAGATCAACGCGGTGTACGGGCCGTTCTTGACACCGCTGGCGACATTCGGAAAACCGATCGAGGCGAGTGGCGCTCGCCAGATCCAGTTCTCAATCGATTTCGAATTCTAAGGAGGCATTGATGCGCGCGGTACTCAAGCAGATGTTTTACGTGATGACGATGGTGGTGATGACGAGTGGGCTGTCGCAGGCTCAAACCAGCGATCCGCAGGTTGTGAGCGAGGACACAGCTCCCCCGCCGTTCGGAGTGTCGTCCTTGCGCTCGATCGAGACGGATGGTCTGTTCGAACAGCAACCGGCCGGTCCGCCTCCGACGCCGCGGCACACGGGGATCAAGGCGATGAGCAAGCACCTGGTCACGAATTTCAAGTATCTCCCGTCGATGGAGAACCTGTATTGGGCCGCAACAGGAGGCGGACTCGCACTCGTCGCGCACCCGTTCGACGACAACGTGAATGAGGCCCTCGTGGGCAACAGTACGGCGGAGAACTTCTTCAAGCCCGGAGAGGTTCTCGGAGAGCTGCCGACGCTCCTGTCCAGCGCGGTCGTCGTTTACGCGGTCGGCCGGATCAAAGACAAACCGAAGGTGTCACATCTCGGCATGGACCTGATTGAAGCGCTTGCGATGTCGGAGGCCGTCACCCAGGCCCTGAAGTACACCGTCAGGCGGGAGCGGCCGGATGGCAGCAGCAAGAATTCCTTCCCATCCGGTCACGCCGCCGACACGTTTGCGTTCGCAACCGCACTCGAACGACACCTGAACTGGCGCTACTCCGTGCCGGCCTACATCTTCTCGTCGTATGTCGCGATTTCGCGATTGCCGGCAAATCGGCACTGGCTGAGTGACGCCGTGTTTGGCTCCGCGGTCGGGATCATCGCTGGGCGCACGGTCACGAGTCATGAATCAGAGCGGCCCTACCCGGTTGCGGTCACGATCGTTCCGCATGGAGTGGCAATCATGTACGTCCGGAACAAGTGAGCGTGAGCGTGAGCAGGATGGAGGCCGCACCAGGCCGGCTGGTGGGGCCTCGTTTCCGCACTGGAGAGCTCGTGACGTGAATCTAGAGGTTAAAGTAATGATTTTCCGCTCGGGGTTACGCGCCGGCGCCGATCGCGTCCGCCGCGTTCGCCGGAGAGTGACGATTCTCAGGACGTGAATCGAGACGGGCGAAGTGGTCGCGCACCTCTTTCCAGGACGCGACTCGCTGATAGCGGGTCTCTCCAGCGTTGTGCGGCGCCGAGAACAGCAGCGCCTTCCCCCTGAATGTCGCGAAGTGCCGCGCCCGATCGTCGATCAGATAGTCGGCATCGACGATGGTCTTGTCGCCGCAGAAGACGATATGCGAAGGCGGAATGAACGGAAAGTGACGTTGCAGCCAGCGGTACTTCGCATCGAACGAACAAGGAACGTCCATCGCGGCCGATGCGATGAACACCTCGTAACGGCCGGCGAGCTCGCGGACGACCTCCTGGCAATCGGGCAGCACGGCGAGCTCTTCGAAGAAGGAGGGGTCGAGCATGGCCTCCGCGGCTTCACGATGTGCCGGCGGAATGCACTCCTCCAGATGACGGCCGGACAACTCGGCCGCCGTCAGGCTGGTGCCGTAGGCTCCGTTGTAGCGCCGTAGATGTTCGGTGAGCGCGTCAGCCATTACCTCGTCCATGTCGATCGCAATCCGCTGACGGCGGGGCTGCAGTTCCCGCCGCTCCAGCACGATCTTCATGATCGCCGTGGCCGCGACGAGGCCGATGATCGCGACGTTCGCGACCATGACGACGGTGGCGTGGTTGATGAGACCGTAGGCAAACCACAAAACGGCACCCGACAGCAGCAATGCGAGCGTCGCGATCGACAGATCGCGTCCACCCTGCCGGCGCACCTTCAGCATCTGAGGGAAGAACGACATGGCGCTGCAGATGCCGCCGGCCGTTCCAATCACCGCACTCCAATTCATGTCGGGCATATTCACGTCGCTTCGCTGCGCTCGCGTCTTTTCGTTGCGCCGCCTCGCCGTAACGGCTGTCGATCCGACGACGCGGTCCTGGAAACACTTCTAGAATCGGCGACCAGTGCGATTCTGTCCAATGAAACATTTGCCGAGTTCTGATAACGTCAGGTTATGGATATCGAGCTCGCCGACATGCAGGCACTGGTGGTGCTCGCCGAGACACTGCATTTCGGCCGGGCGGCCGACCGTCTGCACGTGTCGCAACCGGCCCTGAGCAAGCGGATTCGACGGATGGAGTCGAGAATCGGAGGGCCGCTTCTGGTTCGCGGATACCGCGACGTGAAGTTGACTGAAGCAGGCCGGCTGCTCGCGGCCAGAAGCCGTCACCTGATCGGCGAAGCATCGGCGACCGTCGCGTTGACGGAGCGGGCGGCCAGAGGTGAAGCTGGACTCTTGCGCATCGGCTTCGGCATTGCCAGTCTTTTCGGCCTGCTTCCGGAGGTCGTGTTACGGTTTCGCCGCGCCCATCCTGACGTCCACTTCCACTTGCGCGACATGTCCACGCCGGATCAGATCGATGCGCTGCTCAGCGGCGAAATCGACGTCGGGTTCATCCGTCATCGTGGCGCCGACTCGCGGCTGCAGACGCGGCCGGTACTCGACGAGCGGCTGGTCGCGGCGCTCGGCCCGCACACTCGCTGGAGCACGCGTGCTGGTCTCCGCTCGGTCGCCGCCGAGCCGTTCATCATCATTTCGCGCGAGCGCTCGGCCAGCTTCTACGATCACGTGCTGGGGGTGTGTGCCGCCGCCGGATTTGCGCCGCGCATCGTGCAGGAAGCCTCGGAGCTGTTCACCGTGGTCTCGCTCGTGCGCGCGGGTCTTGGCGTCGCGCTCGTCCCGCGCGCGACCGCGCTGATGCGCCTTCCAGGCGTCCGTTTCCACGAGCTGGACATTCCTGCAGCCGCCTGGAACATCGCCCTCGCGTGGCATAGCGATTCGGACCGAGTCCCGCTCGTCCGCCGATTCATCGAGGCGGTTCCGCCAACATCCGGCAAAGCGTCACGCGCCCGAGCCTTGGCTGGTCGTTCAACCGGACCAACCTGATCATCCAGGCGAGAATTGGGATTCACTCAGTGCCGATGCGGCGGAACCTGTCCGCGGCATAAATCGCAATGGCGGCGGGCCCGAGCGCCAATCGCGTGCACAGCACGCCATGGCGCCGCTCGACTTTGAGGCTGGGAAGAGCGTGGCAAGGAGCCTCGGTCGGCTCGACTCCTGTCTCTGGGGTATACGAAAACAGCAGACGAAGCTCATCTCCTTCTGTTCGCAGGTTGGGATTGAGCGTGCTGTAGAGTTCGTGCGCGTTGATTTCATCGGTGTTGAAGACCACCAACATCTCGTGATCTGCCACGACACGCGACCAGGACACCAGCGTATGCAGGCGATCGCCGAACTTGACCGGCGGGCCGAAATGCAGACCGTCGCCAGAGATCTCGTGCACGTATTGACGCCCCCGACGCAGCGCAATCCACGTCTTCCGCAACTCGCATAGTTTCGAGAGCGCTTGGAACAGTCCGGCATCCTCATCGAAGAAGTGCACGCCTCGTGTACATTTGCCGCCAAAGCGCCCGCCAAACATGTTTTCCCGTAACACGACGTCGTTCGGCGACGGCTGGCCGCCGCTATCGAATCCCTGCTCGGTGCCGTAGTAGATGCACGGAATGCCGGCCGTCGTCAGGTTGACGGCGAGGGCATTGAATATCAGCTTGCGATACTCGCTCGTGCCGCAAAACCGTCGCTTTTCGTTTCCTTTGTGTACCTGGTCGTGGTCGTCAAACATGGTGACGACGTGCTGGCCGAACCAGGCGAAATCCCCGTGGTCGTCGAGTTCTGAATTGCGGAAGAGAGAGAAGTATTCGTTCGGCTCGGCGAACCCCTTCACCATGGACTGCAGTCGGCCAGGGATATCCTCGATTCCAAGCGCGGCGTCCAGGCCGGTCGTGTCGACCATCGACCACGCGTGCTGGCGGCCGCCGGTCACCTCTCCGGCAAGAAAGAACCGCGCCTTGCCGAGACTCTGCGTGAACTCGTGAATGGCGGCGCAGAATATTCGCGTCGGCTCCTGACCCATGTGCTTGACCGCATCGATGCGGAAGCCGTCGAGGTCGGCGTACGCGATCCAGTACTCGTAACAGTGGATGAGGCGCTGCAGGGTCGCTGAAGGCGTCGGGTATTTCGGTCGCCAGTCGACCGCGAGATTCAGCTTCTTGAAATCGTAGAAGTCCCCTTCTTTGTACTCGGGAGGAAAGTCAAAGTTCGTAATCCTGCCTTTGGCGAGGAAACTACCGCGGCTCTGTAATTCGCGGGGCCAGATGGCTCCATCAGGCCACGCCGCGTCGAGCGCCGCGGGATCCGGGGAATCGAACGGGAATACGGGTTTGCCCTCGCGATCGCGGTATCCTTCGACCCGGTAACTCTGTCCGTCCCATCTGGCGTCAGGCAGCCATTGGTCCTCTCCGATACTCATTTGATATCGCGCATCGCTGTAGCCAAACACGTTTGCGGCGTGATTGAGGATGACGTCGAGGATGCAGTAGATGCCTTGTTGGTGCGCCGCGTCGACCAGGTCGCGCAGGTCTTCGCGCGTGCCGAAGTGAGGATCGACGTCAAGGAAGTTCTGAATACCGTATCCGTGGTAGGTGGCTTCGAATGGTACTTGCTTGAAGACCGGACTGACCCAGATTGCCGTCACTCCCAGGCGGCGCAAGTATCCCAGCTTGGACCGAAGCCCTTTCAACGTTCCGCCCTGCCAACCTGCTGACTCGCTCAACCACTGCCAATAGGGTACCGACCCGATGTCGTCGCGCGTCGCGAGCGGAGTCATTCCCGTCGTGACGGGCTGACCCTGCTCGTTGCGGTAGCCACCTTTCTCGTTGCCATCGGAGAAGCGGTCCAGCATCAGAAAGTACAGAATCTGGTCGGCCCAACAATCCGGTGAAGGTGTGTACTGACGCCTGGTCAGGTTAGCGAAGTCGATTTCGGCAAGGCTCCTCACGCGCCAAACGTCTCCAGTCGTAATGCATGCGCCAGCAGTAATCCCATCAGGTACTTGGATTCCATCGTGCCGAGGCCGCCTCTGGCACAAACAGTCTCGGTAAATGCCGTCGACCCATCCCTTCGACACGTTGGAGAGACGAGCAGCAAGGGAACGGGATGCCAGCTGTGGGACTTCAGCGCTGCCGGCGTACTGTGATCGCCGGTAATAGCAAGAACCGCCGGTTCAAGCTGCAGCAAAGGATCAAGCGAACGGTCCAGTGTTTCAATGTGTTTTACCTTGGAGAGAAAGTCGCCGTCCTCACCGGAACTGTCCGTGTATTTGTAGTGAATGAAGAAATAGTCGTACCGTTCCCAGTGTGCTTCCAGCGTTCGTAGTTGATCGGGAAAGGCATCGCCGCAATTCAAGATATCCATCCCGACCGCCCGAGCGAGTCCCTTGTACATCGGATAAACGGCAAGCGCGGCGCTTCGCAAGCCATACAACTCGGCGAAGCTGGGTATGTTCGGCAGCATGGAAAAGCCGCGGAGCACAAGCGCATTGGCGGCGGATTGCCCCTTCAGGCGATCGAGCGCTTGATCGATGAAGGCATTGACGAGACTCGCCGTGGCTTCGGCGCGCGCGTCGAGAGCGACAGCGGGCTTGGGTTTCGCGCCGACGGTGCCAGGATCAGTGTTGTCGATGGCTCCATCGAGGCCGCTGCCCTTCAGCCGCAACACGAATCGATGATCGCGCACCGCGTGCAGTTCGATGTCACATCCCGGGACGCGAATGTCAGACAGCACAGACAGTCGCTCTTCACTCGTGTGCGTCGATATCCGACCGGCACGCCGGTCGATAATCACCCCGTGCTCATCGACCGTACAGAAGTTGCCCCGAGCCAACACATCGGTAGGATTTGGCACCATACCGATCCCGAGAGCCTCTAACACACCTCTGCCGATTTTGAAGGCAATCGGATCGACGCCAAACAGTGCGAGGTGGGCGGGCCCACTCCCGGGCGTGACGCCTGGCAATACAGGTGTGAGCATTCCCGTGGCCCCACGGGACGCCAGTCGATCGAGATTCGGGCGGCTCGCATACTCCAGTTCGGTCTTGTAGCCGTAAGCCTCGTGCGACAGGCCGCCAAGACCGTCAACGAGAAGGACCACGATCTTGCGGTCATTCCGAATAGCCAGCGAAGAGTAGAACTGATGAAGTTCCATCAGATCAGCCCCGTGCCGCAGGCATTTCGCCGGCGCTGAATCTTGTCAGAATGATCGATGGCTCCGGCCCACTCTTGCCGCTTCGCCCGACGCCTCATAGCACAGCGGTGGCTTGATCCTTGCGTCCGCTCTGCCATGCCGCTCCCCAGAAATAAGACCAAGATTGTCGCGACCATCGGACCGGCCTCGGAATCACCCGACACATTGCAAGTTCTCATCCGGGCGGGCTTGAATGTCGCGCGCCTGAACTTCTCCCACGGCGATCTGACCGGTCATGGCGAGCGCATCCAGCGCATCCGCTCTGCAGCAGCGGCAGTCGGCCGACGCGTGGCAATCATGGCCGACCTTCCCGGACCGAAGATGCGAATCGGCACAATCGAACCAGAGCCGATTCAGTTGCAGGCCGGCGGAACGTTCACCCTCACCACGGACGAGATCACGGGCGATCTGCACCGCGCATCGGTGAGCTTCAAGGGCCTGCCGGAAGTCGTCAAGACCGGTGACCGCCTCTTCCTGAACGACGGTCTGGTGGAACTGAGAGTCACGCAGGTCTCACGTGGCGAGGTTCGGTGCCAGGTGACGGTTGGTGGCGAACTACGTTCGAGGAAAGGCGTGATTCTCCCCGGCATCGCTCTCGGAGTCAGCGCCTTTACGGAGCACGATCGCGAATGTCTCGAGTTCGCCTTGCAGCACGGAGTGGACGCCGTGAGCCAGTCGTTCGTTGAGAGTGCGGCTGACATTCACGCGGTCCGTGACGCCGCCCGCGCAGCAGGCAAGCGCCCCTTCATCGTCGCGAAGATCGAGCGCCTGGACGCCATCACGCGCTTCGATGAAATCCTCAACGCGAGCGACGGGATCATGGTGGCGCGCGGCGATCTCGGTGTTGAAGTGCCGATCGAGGAAATGGCGGTCTTGCAGAAGCGGCTGATTGCCAGAGCCCACGTCGCCGGGAAGCCAGTGATCACCGCCACGCAAATGCTCGAGTCGATGGTGGCCAGCCGCTTGCCGACGCGGGCGGAGGCCACCGATGTTGCCAACGCGATCCTCGACGGGACGGATGCCGTAATGCTGTCCGGCGAGTCCGCGATCGGCAAGTATCCTGAAGAAGCGGTGTCGATGCTGGTGAAGATTGCGGCTTACACCGAGTCGCAGCGTCGGCCCGTCCGTTTGGCGGAGCTTCGCTCAGGCTGCGGACTGCGAGTCGGTAACGACGAACATCGGCCAGGGCAAGGACAGCCGAACACCAGCGCCGATGCCGTGACCTCCGTGGTGGAAGCCGCGTTGGACATTGCTCCCTGCGCGGTGGCGTTCGTCCCTACACGAACGGGCACGACCGCCCGCATGATCTCCCGCCTGAATCCGTCGCAGTGGATTGTCGCGCTCTGCCGCGACCCGGCTGTGTGCCAGGAACTGTCATTCTCGGGTGGCGTCGAGCCCGTTCACCTGCCCGACGATCCGAAGAGCTGGCGAGAATTCGCGCGCACCTGGGTCAAAGAGCATCAACTGCCTGGTTCCGTCGCCCTGTTGGTTTCCGGCCCTTCAACGCGAAACCCGGACGCCAATTATCGGCTGGAATTCCTCAACGTTGGAGAAGGCCCGACTGACCGGGGATTCGGAAGCCGTGATGCCCGACCCGCCTCTCTCTTCACTGAAACCGGTGCGGTTGTCCGGTAGTGGCGAGCACGGCACTCCATTCCGCACCGTTCGGGTCGAGCCGTTTCTGCTGCGTCGCCAGAAGATCGATCGGCACATGAATAAAGCAATCGTGTAAGAGGCCGATCACCACACCTGTTTTACCCGCCATCGCCGCATGCGCAGCATTGCGCGCGAACCGATCGCACAGTACCGAGTCTTCGGCATTGGCGGGGCTGCTTCGGACGATATAGCTCGGGTCAAAGTAGCGCATCACGACCGGTATGTTCCGCGCGTTGAACCACTCTTCAATCTTCTGGTGCAAAAACAGGCCGACGTCCTTCAGCTTGATGTTTCCGGAAGCGTCACGCTCGCTTCCGGTGCTTCCGAGAAGTGCCTGACCCACCCCTTCGGCGACGGCAATGACCGCGTGCCCGCGGTCCAGAATGCGGCGCTCCAACGCGTTGAGGAATCCGCATGCGCCTTCCAATTGGAGTGGCACTTCGGGAATGAGCGTGAAGTTCACATCCTGGCTCGCCACCGTGGCCTCCGCCGTCAGAAATCCGGCGTGCCTGCCCATGAGTTTCACCAGCGAGATCCCGTTTTGCACGCTGCACGCCTCGGTATGCGCACGCTGCAGGATTTTGGTGGCCTCCTCAACGGCGGTCAGGAAGCCGAAGGAGTGCGCGACAAATGGGATATCGCCGTCGATCGTTTTCGGCACCCCGACGACCGCGAGCGCGTGACCGCGCCTTTGCGCTTCCTCAAACAACGCTTTGGCCCCGCGCTGCGTGCCATCACCGCCGATGGCGAAGAGAATATTCACTCGGCGGCGGATGAGATTATCGACCGCACGTCCGATGTCCACGGGACCGCGCGAGGTGCCGAGAATCGTCCCCGCCTGCAAATGAATGCCACGCACCATCTCAGGAGTGAGGATCACAGGTTCGCCGCCCCGTTCCGGATCGAGCCCCTGATATCCGGACCGGAAGCCGAGCACCGCTTGCGCGCCATAGGCGTGATGCAACTCGTAAAAGATCGACCGAATCACATCGTTCAGTCCGGGCGATAGTCCTCCGCACGTCACGATGCCGGCGCGCGTGTCGGGTGGATGGAAGAACAGCTGTTTGCGCGGGCCCGCTAACTCGAAGACGAGATCACCGGTCGGGCGCGTTTCTGGGCTGCGAACAATGGTGGCGGGAACACGTTCCGTATCGCTCACCCACCGCTTGAGAGGGGATGGATAGTGTGCGGGGCCGAGAACAGGGACGTCCATCTTAGCCTGAGGCTCGTGACACAAACCTCGACGCGGCTTCGCTGGAAGCCAGCTCGCGTGAACACCGGAACAAATGGCTCTTCCAGGCTTCGAGGTCGACATACAACCCCAGTTGGTCCAACTCGAGGCCATCCCGAATGTAAGTCGTGCGAGACAGGCAATCGTGCAGTCGCCAGGCCGTGTTCGCGAGATCTTGCCAGGGCAAATGAACGCGGGCCTGCGCCGGTGCACCGCTCAGATTGACGACGACGATCGCGCGGTCGTTGTCTTGTTCCCAACACCAGGCCGCCAGATTGCGGAAGGTCGCGTTATCGTGCCACCCGGTGCATTGGCACAGCCTCCATTCGCCGTTGTGAAACAGCGGGTCATCGATCGCTTCGAGCAGTGTTTCGTAGAAGCGGCGCCGTTCCTCGTTCGGGTGTTCGTCGGGACGCCGGCGCAGAAAGACCGGCGGCCGAACCCGGCGCCCTTCGAATTGTCCTTCGTGGAAGAGACGAGCTCCGGGAATAGTGGCCGCAGTGATCGCTGCGGCCTCTTCCTTCGCACCTGGGAAGCCAACGATGGCACGCGGTTCATCATGATTCTCGATGAAGCGGACCAGCTTCGACTGGTAAGTGGGTGTGGCACTCAGGTGAACACGCACGCTCTCCGCGTCGCCATGTTCGAGTCGGTCGTAGAGCCGCTTGTCATAGCAGTAATCGAAGCCCAACTGCTGCAACTCCCACTCACGATCCCAGTACGCTTCGGCCATCCAGAGAAAATTCGGGTAACTCTTCCGCATCGTCGGGATGAGCTCCGTCCAGTATTCCGTCTCCGGACGTGGGCCAACCCGCTTGCCCCACGTGCGGTCGAAGACCGCATTGAGGAGCAGCATCGCCATATCACAACGAATTCCGTCGCACTGTTCAGCGATGGCCAGCACAGTTTCGACCGCAGCCCTCCGCATGCCCGGATGAAACGCGTTCAGCTGGAGCACTTCCGGCCACGCGGGAAAATACGGATCGCGTCCGCATGCGTAGACCCGGCCCTCGATCTCGACGAAGGAGCCGGGATCGTCGCGTGCGTCCTTCGGGCTCCCAAGCACGAAATATTCCGGATGCTCGACAACCCATGGGTGGTCGGGCGCAACGTGGTTCGGAACGAAATCCAGAATCAGCCGCATCCCGCGCCGGGCGAGTTCCTGTCGCGCGGTGGCCAGACCCGCCGGTCCGCCGAGGCGGGCGTCAACGGTGTAGCTCCGCACAGAGTAGGCGGAGCCGACATTGTCCTCGGGATCAAAGTCGGGGAGCGCACGCCGGAAATCTTCCAGAAGAAGCTGGTTTCGATTGGAGATCGCACGGCTGGCGGGACTCCGTTCCCAGATCCCCATCAGCCACACTGCTTCAAAGCCAAACGTTGCGATGGCGTCCCACTCGGCGGCGGGAACCGAGCTCAAGTGGATCGAGCGGCCGATCTTGTCGCCGATCGAAGCGAGCCACACCCACGTGTTTATCTGATAGATCACGGGATGCCGTGGCCAGCGTGACATGAGCGTTCTTCTCCTTGATCGTCGCTGGGGCGAGGAGATCCATTTCCTCTGCGAACGAGCTCGATAATGTGGAGCTTGCCGCTGAAACGCAACTGCACATTCGAGACCGGGCCAGGAACTTGCCTAGACAAGGATTCGCTGGTGGTCCCCCTTAGTCAACTCGAATGAACCGTTCGAGTGAGACGTTCTTTCGCGGCTGTTGCGAAAGCAAGGATTCAGTTTTGCAACGGCGAAACCTCTAATTACACCTTCGGATAAGTACACCTTCGGACCGTTGTTGTTGGGATCACGCCTGGGGGCACGGCTCCGGCGGACGAGGACGACCATGACGCAGACAACGCCAGCTCTCCATCTACGATCGTGTGAACTCTCGCCGGGCACGGGTGTGCGAACCGGAAGGAGCGTCGGCGATCTCAGGCAATCGTTTATGGACAATCTCTTTTGCGGCCTCGGGCGAGAGCCGATGGCGGCCACGCCCAATGACATCTACACAGCGCTCGCGCTCACCGTGCGAGATCGCGTCCACAAGCAAGGCGTGCGTACCGTGGAAGCGCGAACGACCCGGGAAGCGCGCGTGGTCGCCTATTTCTCCGCCGAGTTTCTGCCTGGCCCACATCTCGCCAACAACCTGTTGAATCTCGGAATCGTCGAACCGGCCCGGCAGGCTTTGTCCGAGTTCGGTCTCGATCTCGACCAGGTGATACAGCAGGAGGAGGAACCCGGGCTGGGCAATGGCGGCCTGGGGCGGCTGGCTGCCTGCTACATGGATTCGCTCGCCTCTCTCGAAGTGCCCGCCATCGGTTACGGCATCCGTTATGAGTTTGGCATCTTCGAGCAAGCCATCAAGAACGGGTGGCAAGTGGAAGTGACCGACAAGTGGTTACGCTACGGCAATCCCTGGGAAATCGTCCGTCCGGAAATCTATTACGAAGTGAAATTCGGTGGCCACACCGAGGCGGGAACCGACGAACACGGACGGTATCGCGTCCGATGGCTTCCCGACACGGAGGTGAAGGGCGAAGCTTACGACACGCCGATCCTCGGGTACCGCGTGGGAACGTGCAACACGCTTCGTCTGTGGAAGGCCGAGGCAGTCGAGTCGTTCGACTTCGCCGCTTTTAACCACGGCGACTACTACCGCGCTGTCGCCGACAAGGTGGAGTCGGAGAATATCACCAAGGTCCTCTATCCGAACGACGAGCTAATCCAGGGCAAGACCCTGCGCCTGCAACAACAGTATTTCTTCGTGAGCTGTTCGCTGCAGGACATGATTCGCGTCCATCTCGAGCAGAATCGGCCGCTGGATAAATTCCACGAAAAATGGACCGTGCAGCTCAACGATACGCATCCGGCGGTTGCCGTCGCCGAACTGATGCGCCTGCTGGTCGACGAACACGGAATGGACTGGGAGACCGCGTGGCATGTGACCTCGAACACTTTCGCGTATACGAACCACACGCTCCTGCCGGAGGCGCTGGAGAAATGGTCCGTCGACCTGATCGGTCAACTCCTTCCCCGTCACCTGGAGATCATCCACGAGATCAACGCCCGCTTTCTCCACGAAGTACGCGCCGCATTTCCAGGCGATCAGGAGCGGCTCGCTCGAATGTCACTGATCGATGAATCCGGCGAACGTTTCGTGCGTATGGCGCATTTGGCCACGGTGGGTAGCTATCGCGTCAACGGAGTCGCCCGGATGCATTCCGATCTGCTGAAGCGGACGGTGCTGCACGATTTCGCCGCGTTGTGGCCGGATAAATTCTGCAACGTGACCAACGGCGTCACGCCCCGACGCTTCCTGGCGATTGCCAATCGTCCGCTCGCCAGCCTGATCACCTCACGGATCGGAGATCAGTGGTTGTTCGACCTTCAGCAGCTTCGAAAGCTGGAGTCGTTCGCCGACGACCAGGCGTTTCACACGCAGTGGCGTGACGTGAAGCTCGCCGCCAAACGCGACCTCACGCGGTACTTGAAAGAGCGAACCGGTGTGGACGTGAACCCCGAGTCGCTCTTCGATATTCAGGTCAAGCGGATCCACGAATACAAGCGCCAACACCTCATGGCTCTGTACATTCTGGGCAGCTACTTGCGTCTCAAACGCGAGCCCGACGCGCTCGTCACACCGCGGACGTTCGTGTTCGCCGGCAAAGCGGCCCCGGGTTACTTCCTGGCGAAGCTCATCATCAAGCTCATTAACAGCATTGCGGAGACGGTAAACAGCGATCCCGTGGTGCGCAACCGGCTTCGGGTCGTGTTCCTGCCCGACTACAGCGTCAAATGCGCGCAGCGTGTCTTTCCTGCCGGCGATCGGTCAGAGCAAATCTCGATGGCCGGAAAGGAAGCGAGCGGCACGGGGAACATGAAGTTTGCGCTCAACGGCGCACTCACGATCGGCACGCTCGATGGTGCGAATCCCGAGATCCGGGAAGAAGTCGGTGCCGAGAATTTCTTTTTGTTCGGGTTGACCGTCGAACAGGTTCAGGGACTGAAGCTGGGTGGGTATCGCCCGCACGAAGTCGTCGAGCAGAATGCGTCGCTACGCGAAATACTCGACTTCATTGGATCGGGCGTCCTTGCCGGCGGCGACTCCAACGTATTTCGCCCATTCCTCGATCGCTTGCTGTACGAAGACCCCTTTCTCGTGTTGGCTGATTACCAGGCGTACGCCGATTGCCAGGAGTACGTCAGTGCGGTGTGGCGTGACCAGCGGGCCTGGACGCGCAAATCAATCCTCAATACCGCACGTATGGGCAAGTTCTCGTCCGACCGCTCCATCCGTGAATACTGCGAGCACGTATGGCGGGTCGAACCGGTGAAGGTGCCCTCGCGCAGTGCCGTTGCGCAAACAGCGAACGCTCGCGGAGCCTAGAACCCGGGTACCGCGGAGAGCCCCTCGCGACCGCGCGGATTACGTCACCACGGAGCCGTCGACGAACGACCGTTGACCGGCCAGGGCCGAGATGTTCGCCACCGTCGTGCGTGCGATCGCTGTTAACGCTTCACGTGTGAGGAAGCCCTGGTGTGAAGTGATCAGCACATTGGGAAAGGTGAGAAGCCGCGCCAATTCATCATCGTGAAGCACACCGCTCGAGAGATCCTCGAAGAAGACGCCTTCCTCTTCCTCATACACGTCGAGTCCGACACCCGCAAGCCGGCCGCATTTGAGCGCTTGAATCAGGGCCCTGGTCTCGATCAGCCCTCCTCGGCTCACATTTAACAGGATGCAGCCGGGCTTCATCAATTCGATCGTGTCCGCGCGAATGAGGTACCGGGTTTCAGGGGTGAGCGGAGTGTGCAGCGAAATCACGTCGGTGTTCCGCAGCGGCGCGCGGGCATCTTCCGCGTACTCCACGCCGATCTTGCGGGCCCATTCATAGTCGGGAAAAGGATCGTAGGCCACCACGCTCATGCCGAAACCGCGAAGGATCTCCGCGGTGACCCGCCCGATTTTGCCAGTACCGATGAGGCCGGCTGTTTTGCCGTACAGGTCGAAGCCCACCAGCCCGCTGAGGGAAAAGTTCAGCTCGCGAACACGGTTGAATGCGCGATGGACCTTGCGGTTCAACGTGAGCAGGAGCGCCACGGCATGTTCCGCGACGGCATGCGGTGAATAAACAGGAACCCGCGTGACGGTGAGCTTGAAATCCTTGGCGGCTCTGACGTCGATGTTATTGAACCCGGTGGCACGAAGCGCCACGAGTTCCACTCCTTGATGTGCCAGGAGCTCCAGACAGGGCCGGTCCACCTGGTCATTCACAAACACGCAAACCGCCCGGGCATTCTTCGCCGCAGGGGCCGTGTCGTGCGTCAAACGGAAATCGAGAAAGCGCCACGCGATGTCGCGATCGGCTGATGCCTGCTCCAGCGACTCCCGATCGTAAGGCTTCGCATCGAAGACAGCGGCGGTAATCATGCAGTGGATCCGGATCAATCGTCGGCTTATGCCGACCAGAATCAACCTGCATGAGACTTGCCAACGTTCGCTGCACCAGATTTACGAGCAACAAGTTGGCCCACAACAGGTTTTCGTTGCCGCTGTCGCCTTGGCGGCCCGGATGAAGGCACTCATGATGCGACCATCGACTTGGGCCAGCGTCGCCTCATCTGAGAGACCCGCTTCGTCGAGAAACTGCTTCGCATCGGCGGCACGATAGATTCGGGTCGGTTCGATATCGACGGCTTCGAATCCTGCGCTCGACAGCTTCGTCCGGTACGTTGACTCCTCCAGCGCACCCGCGATGCAGCCGACCCAGAGCTCGAGGCTGCGGCGCAGTTCGGCTGGAACGTCGTCACCCCTGACGACCACGTCCGAGATCGCCAGCCGGCCGCCCGGCTTCAGCACGCGAAACGCTTCCGCGAGCGCGCGGTCCTTGTCGGCGGACAGATTGATCACGCAGTTCGAGATGATTACGTCGACCGAGTTGTCGGGAAGCGGGATGTGTTCAATCTCGCCCTTGAGGAATTCAACGTTCGTAAGACCGGATTTCGCCTGGTTCTCGCGCGCAAGCGTCAGCATCTCGTCGGTCATGTCCAGACCATACGCTTTGCCGCTCGGACCAACGCGCCTGGCCGACAGCAGCACGTCGATGCCACCGCCGGATCCCAGATCGAGGACCACCTCACCTGCTTTCAGCTCCGCAAGCGCCGTGGGATTGCCGCATCCCAGAGACGCCAGGAGCGCCTCCGCCGGCACACCCGCGGTCTGCGCCTCCTCATAGAGATTGGAAGTGATCGGGTCCGGTCCACACGAGGTACCGCAGCCACATCCGGCTTTCGCACCGCTGCGCGCCTGTCGTGCCGCATCACCATATTTCTGCTGAACGGCTTCTTTGATCGAGTCCATCGTGCACTCCTTGTATATTCGCCTTTGCGAATATAGCGGCGCGGTGATACATTCGTCAAGGCGAATATATGCGACACGGAGCGACCTCGAAAACTCACACGGCCGTCGACGAAGTGGAGACGCTGTTCAAGGCTCTGGCCGACAAGACTCGGCTGCGCATCCTTGCGCTTCTGGGCAACAACGAAGTGTGCGTCTGTCACATCCACGACAGCCTGGGCCTGCCGCAGCCCACCGTCTCCCGTCATCTGGCGTATCTACGTAAGAGCGGTCTCGTCGCAGCACGGCGTGACGGCGTGTGGATGCACTACCAACTGTCGCAATCGCTCAGTCCCGTGGTACGCCGCGTCGTCGCCGCGGCCGTCGACGCGTTGCAGCAGCTGCCCGCCGCCGCACAGGACCGGAAGCAGTTTCAGCGTTCGTTCGGGCAGCTGTATGTCTTCGACAGTCCCGCAGGCGGAGCGTGTTGTGCGCCTCGGGGGCAGGAGTCGCAGTCATGATCGAATCCGCGACCGAGAGAGACTTGCCGGAGATTCGCGCCTTGCTCGAGCGATTGCATCTGCCGCTCGACGGAGTCGACGAGCATCTACCGACGATGCTGGTGGCGAGAGAGGCGCAAGAGATCGTCGGAACCGCGGGGCTCGAATTCTACTCTGAGGGCGCCTTGCTGCGGTCCGTCGCCGTCGAACCACGATGGCAGGGGAAGCAACTCGGGCATCAGTTGACTGATGCAGCAATGCAGCTGGCTACGACTCACGGCGCCGAGGCTGTTTTCCTGCTGACGACCACTGCCGAACGGTTTTTTCCGAAGTTCGGATTCGAGCAGATCGACCGCGAGCAGGTCCCGGCCTCCGTGCGGCAGTCCGTCGAATTTCAGTCGGCCTGTCCGGCTTCGGCGGTCGTTATGCGCAGGCACCTGCGATGAGCACGACGTCATGAACACCGTGCTCTTCGCCTGCGTTCATAACGCGGGCCGATCTCAGATCGCCGCTGCGTGGTTCAATCTCTTGGCGGATCCGGAGAAGGCGCGAGCGATTTCCGCCGGCACCGATCCCGGTCCGCGAGTCCATCCTGAGGTTGTGGCGGCCATGAACGAAGTCGGTATCGATCTTTCCCGGTCATCGACCTCCAAGCTGACAACGGAGTTGGCCGAGCGGGCTCAGATCCTGATCACGATGGGTTGCGGCGATCAGTGTCCTGTGGTGCCTGGTCTGAAACGCGATGACTGGCCGCTGGAGGATCCCAAGGGTAAGTCCCTCGATCACGTTCGCCGGATTCGCGATCAGATTCGCGTTCGAGTCACGCAGCTTCTGGATGCTAACGACTGGCGCCCCAAGCCCGCCTGAGGCGGACCGAACGTCGAATCGCCATAACGGCCCGAAGCGATCGCACATTGCTGCGCAGGCACGACATGTCGTGGCTATCGCGACGCCTTAGCCGATTGTCAGCAAGGCGCCGATTGTCATCAGCGCTACGCCAAACCCGAGTCGCCAACCGACGGATTCGTGCAGAAACAGCGCGGCCAGCACGATGGTCAGCGGCAGGCTGAGTTTGTCGATCGGGCTGACCCGCGAAGCGGGGCCGAGTTGCAGGGCACGAAAATAGGCCAGCCACGAGACGCCCGTCGCGATGCCGGATACGAGGAGGAAGACAAGCGATCGCCTGGAAACAGTCGTCAGCGCGCGGTGCTGGCCCGTGACCACCACCATAGCCCACGCAAACCCGGTCACCACAATCGTGCGAATCGCCGTCGCGAGATTGGAGGGCACGCCTTCAACGCCAACCTTCGCCAGGATCGCGGTCAGGGCGGCTGCGATCGCAGAGATACACGCAAAGAACAGCCAGGACATTCGGTCACTCCCTCAGTCGACTGCGTTGCGACCGAGACGGCTCGCAACCTGCAGAGCGAAACGTGCGCCGCGAAGTTCACCCCACGACGCTCACGCGCCGAACATTCGAGACGTATTGAACGAGAATAGTCGAACACGGCCGACTTGAGCGCCGGGCGAACCGCTCAGCCGGCCGCAGGAGGCCACATGTTGTGCGCGATGCAAGTCGGTCGGTCACTGGCGGCCGGTGCGGTCGCGGCGTTGCTCCTGACGATCGGCGGCTCGCACGCCGCCGGTGAACAGGGACCGCCGGATACGCTTCGTGTGGCGACGCGACTCGTGGCCCCGTTCGCTCTCGAAGAGCACGGCCAGCTGACCGGATTCAGCATCGACTTATGGCAGGCGATCAGCGAGCAGCTCCACGTCAAATCCGAGTTCGTGGTGAAACCCTCGCTGCCGGAACTGCTGCGAAGCGTTCGCTCGGGCGAGGCGGCGTTGGCGATTTCAGCCATCTCGATCACGGCCGAGCGCGACAGAGATTTCGATTTTTCTCAGCCAATGTTCGACGCCGGACTGCAGATCCTCGTGCCGGCGGAGGAGAGCCGAGCCAGGATCGCACGGACGATCCTCGCCAGCATGTTCTCGTCTGCCGTGTTGCCGATTGTCGGCTTCGTTTTCCTGACGATCGTCGCCATCGCCCACGTCGTGTGGCTATTCGAACGCCGCCGTCCGGGAGTCGTCAGCAGCGCGTACTATCCAGGGATCTTCGAGGCGTGCTGGTGGGCGGCAGCGACGTTGGCCACCCAGGCAGATCAGATGCCCCGCACCGCGATGGCACGCGTGGTCTCGGTGCTCTGGATGTTCGCCAGCGTGGTCTTCATCGCGTATTTCACCGCCGCGATGACGTCCAGTCTCACGCTCCGTGAATTGCACGGCGACATCAACGGCCCCCAGGACCTTCCTGGCAAGCGTGTCGTCACGGTACAGGGCAGCACGTCGGCCGAATACCTGCGTGAGCACGACATCATTCCGTATGAAGTCCCCGATCCCGACTCCCTGTTCGAGCGGCTTCAACAGGGCGAAGCGCAAGCCGTCGTCTACGATGCTCCCGTCGTGATGTACTACGCATCGCACGACGGCCGCGGCAAAGTCGCGCTGGCCGGCTCGATCTTCCGTCGAGAGAACTACG
>JBPYFA010000496.1:0-9493 GCA_051986585.1 Vicinamibacterales bacterium
TCAGCCGTCGTCAAGATCTATCTGGATGCGTCGCCGGAGGAGCGTGCGCGTCGACGCGCCACCGACCCGGCGCACGCATCCGGAAAGGGACCCACTGCGATTCAGGAGGTTGCGACCGCCCTTGCCGAGCGCGATCGAAGCGACTCGACCCGCGCCACGGCGCCACTGATGGTCGCAGCGGATGCGGTCGTGATTGATACGACCGCCCTCTCAATCGACCAGGCCGTCGCTCGTGTGATGGAACTGGTGAAACGGATTGTTGATTGACGATTGGCGATTGCGGATTTTGCGATTGTCGATGGCGGATTGAGATTGCCGATTGACGATTGGAATTGTCGATTGGGATTGCCGATTGCCGATTTAGCCCTCCTCAATCAGCAATCCGCAATGTCAATCGACAATCCGCAATGTCAATCGACAATCCGCAATCTCAATCGACAATCCGCAATCTCAATCCGCAATCGACAATCGCAAAATCCGCAATCTTCAGTCCGCAATCCGCAATCAGTCGCGGTCTCTGTAATCGTCTGATGAAGCGGGATCGAGCTCCCAACGATGGCGATCGCGCTGGCTGATTTTGTCGGCTGGCTTCAGCTCCTCGTTGTCGTCGTACTGGACGCCGAGGGCTTTTCCGATGTCGTCGACGCGATCCTGATCGGGCGTCGGATTGTCCCCGCCCGGGGCTTCGTCGCCGACCGAGTAGGCATCTTCCCAATCCGCGTCGACATCCCCCGCGGTGAGGTCCGGACTCACTTCGGTGTGCTCGCGGCGGCTCTCCTGGAGTTCGCGGCGTCCGCTGCGCGCTGCCGACGGGCGGCGATCGAGGTCGAGGCTCGACGGCGGACCGGGCAGGGTTTCCTCCACTTCACGCAGCCGTTTTCTCGCACGCTCGAGATCGGGCGCTTTTCGGACGGTTCCAGCACCCGCAGGCGTGCCGGTGGACCGCTTGGTCGGCATCGGGTTGGTGGGGCCGCGGACGGAGCGGCCGGCTTCCGGTGTCTGGGCCAGGTCGCGTTCATTGCCACTGCCGCCGACGCGTGGTGACGCTGGACGCGTCTTGGCGCGCGCGGCGGCGTTGCGCAAGTCCTGCACGGACCGTTTGGATGTTTTCGCCGGCTTGGCGGTGGCCTTCTTGCGACTCGTGCGCGTCGGCGCGGCGCGCTTGCTCGAACTGGTTCGGGCGGACGCCCGACTGCCAGCTCGTGCGCCCTTGTTCGACCGGGTCTGCTTCTGTCCTTTCGTGGAACGTGATTTCGATGCGCCGGCCGTTTTTCGTCGAGACGCTTTCTTGGCCATGGTGCTGACCCCTGTCTACTAGGGCGACGGGAGGGGGACCGCCCATCGCCACGCATTGACTGTAGGCCCCTAAGTGATGTATCTTCTATTGCTTATCGCAATCGAAGCGCCCTTCGACTAGGCTCATGATATAGCCGAGCAATTGCCGGAGGACGAAGCAAATCCACAGCCCGACGGAGCTGAGATCCGGTCAGTACGATCGAGGAGGACCCGTTTAGCATGGCAACCGATAATTCACCGCTCAACAATCCCAAAGGAGGTGGCGCAGGAACCGCTGATCTGAAGACATCGGGTTTCTCCCAGATGGACGATCAAATCGATCCTCAGGAATATGCGCGTCTCCTGGACCTTTACGATAACAGCTTCCGCAACATCGCGGAAGGCGAGGTCGTGAAGGGCACCGTTCTGAAAGTCACGCCGTCGGAAGTGATCGTCGACGTCGGCTACAAATCCGAAGGCATCATTCCCGTTGACGAGTTCGTCGATGAGACGGGACAGATTTCCGTGCAGCCCGGCGACACGGTCGACGTGCTGCTCGAGCGCACCGAAGATCGTGAAGGCTACGTCGTCCTCTCCCGCGAAAAAGCGGAGAAGATGAAGATCTGGGACGAAGTCGAGAAGGCCTACGCCGAGAAGAAGGTCGTGATCGGCCGCGTCATCGAGCGGATCAAAGGCGGGCTCGCGGTCGACATCGGCGTGCGCGCGTTTCTGCCCGGCTCGCAGATCGACGTCCGTCCGGTGCGCAATCTCGACGCCCTGCGCGGCCAGGAGCTGCGGATGCGCGTCATCAAGGTCAACAAGAAGCGCGGCAATATCGTGCTCTCGCGCAAGGTGCTGCTCGAAGAAGAGAACGCCGAAAAGAAGAAGCACACGCTCGACACGCTGGCAGAGGGAAAGGTCCTCCGAGGCGTGGTCAAGAACATCACCGACTACGGCGCGTTCATCGATCTCGGCGGCATCGACGGCCTTCTCCACATCACCGACATGTCGTGGGGCCGCGTGTCGCATCCGTCAGAACTGTTCAAGGTGAACGACGAGATCGACGTCATCGTGCTGAAGTACGACCCGGCGACCGAGCGTGTGTCGCTCGGCCACAAGCAGCTGATGAACGATCCGTGGTCGAACGTGATCGAGCGATATCCGGTCGGCGCCCGCATGAGCGGCAAGGTCGTCAGCCTTACCGACTACGGCGCGTTCGTCGAGCTGGAACCCGGTGTCGAAGGTCTGATCCACGTCAGCGAAATGTCGTGGAGCAAGCGCGTCAAGCATCCGTCGAAGATCCTCAACGTCGGCGATACCGTCGAAGCCATGGTGCTTGGCGTCGATCCCGGCGCTCGCCGAATCTCGCTCGGGCTGAAGCAGGTCGAGAGCAATCCGTGGCACGAGCTGTCGGAAAAGTACCCAATCGGCACGACGATCACCGGCAAGGTGCGCAACCTGACCGAGTTCGGCGCATTCGTAGAGGTCGAGGAAGGGATCGACGGACTGATCCACATTTCCGACATGTCGTGGAGCAAGCGCCTGAAGCATCCGTCGGAAGTGCTCAAGAAGGGCGACACGGTCGAGGCGATGGTGCTGAACATCGACGCCGAGAACCAGCGGCTCTCGCTCGGCCTCAAGCAGCTGCAGACCGATGTCTGGGACGAGTTCTTTCAGCAGCATCACGTCGGTGACGTTGTCGAGGGCAAGGTCGTCCGACTGACCAACTTCGGCGCGTTCGTCGAACTGGCCGAGGGGATTGAAGGATTGATCCACGTCTCCGAATTCGACGATTCGCAGCACGCCGGGAAGGACGAGAAGCTCGATCTGAAGGTGGGTGACAGCTATCAGATGAAGATCATCAAGCTGATCCCGGCGGAGCGAAAGGTCGGGTTGAGCATCCGTGCGCTGAAGAACGACGAGTTCCGCGCCGACTGGGAAGCATACGCCGAGTCGTCCGGACGGCCTGAAGTGACGTTGGGAGATCACTTCAAGCATCAGCAATAACGAGACACCCGTAGCGCGGGACTTCAGTCCCGCGTCAAAGTCGCGGACTCAGACGCGGCGCTGAAGCGCCGCGCTACGGGCGTCACCAAGGGAGCCCATCTATGACCAACGGCAGCATGACGAAGGCGGAACTCGTCGAAGAAGTCTCGCGCGTTTCGGACCTCACCAAGAAACACTCCGAGGTCATCGTCGACACCGTGTTCAAGAGCATCATCGACGCGCTGCATCGAGGCGAGAAAATCGAGTTGCGGGGCTTTGGGAGCTTCCGTCTGCGGCGTCGCGAGCCGCGAAAAGGGCGTAATCCGAAGACTGGCGACAAGGTGGACGTGCCGCCGAAGAAAGTGCCGTACTTCAAACCCGGCAAGGAGCTGAAGGAGCTGATCAATCGCGAACCGGATGCTCCACCTTCGCCGCCCGCGCCGGCGCCGGTCAGCGTCGATCCGGACATCGCTGGCGTGTAACGCGATGGACCGGCTCTGGAGCCCCTGGCGGCTTCCCTACATTCTCAGCGGGGGAGACGCCAGGGGCTGTGTTTTTTGCGACCCTTCGACAACCTCAGGACAAGGGCAGTCAGATCCGGATCAGCCATCATTCGATCAGTCCAAGCTGATTGTCTTTCGCGGTAAGACCTGCTACGTCATCCTCAACCTCTATCCCTACAACAACGGGCATCTGATGGTCGTGCCAAACCGCCACATTCCCTCGCTGGCGGCGGCAACGCATGAGGAGCTCTGTGAACTGATCGAGCTGGCACGCCGTTCAGAGCTCGCGCTCAGCGAGGCCTACCACCCACACGGCATGAACATGGGCATCAATCTCGGCAAACCAGCTGGCGCCGGCGTTCTGGATCACGTCCACCTGCACATCGTGCCCCGATGGAACGGCGATACCAACTTCATGACGGTTGTGGGCGAGACGCGAGTGCTGCCAGAGGAATTAACCGATAGTGCCGAGAAGCTCAAACCGATCTTTGAGAGATTGTCCCATTCGTGAATTCGAAATCCAGAACCATCCATCGCAGCCAATCAGCATTCAGCAATTTCACCACTCTCATTTGGTTCGATACACCGTGATTCCCCAAGCCTCCGGATCGTCGGGCGGCGCGGCATTCCAGTCGCCGAACGAGTGGGATCCGTCGGTCTCGTATCGAAGCACGTAGTTTCCCGCCGGCAGCCTAATCACGCCATCGAAACGGCGGTTCTTGGAGGCTCCACCCGCGTGTTCGGTGACTCGATACGTCATCTCCCATACCCGGCGGCCGCTCTTCGCCTCCTCGATCCAGCCGTAGTCCACCATCTCGCCGCCGCTCCCCTCGCCAAGCGCGTAGATGCGAATGTCGGTTTCGCGATCGAGCGTGAACGGCTTGCGAACCTGCTCGTCGTCGCGAATCTCGACCAGCTGGGCGAGGACCGTCGAGTCCCTCTTTTCGCCGTATGGAGCAATGGCGGCGCGATCGAGTGGTTCTCGAGCCGCAAGCACGGTGATGCCCCAGCGCTGCGCATCGGGAGGAGCCGGCGCGTTCCATTCTTCGGCCGAGTGCGAGTCGTCGGTCACGTAATGCACGACGTAGCTGCCCTTGTCGAGATGGATGGTGGTATCGACAAGCCGATTCTTGCGATCGCCACCCGCCGGCTCGGTCGCGTCGTACTCCATGGTCCAGACTCGCTTGTGCGATTCGTCGCTCGTAATCCAGCCGTAGTCGAACATCCGTCCGCTGCGTCCTTCACCGAGTGCGTAGATCCGTACGTCCATCGGACGGGTCAGCGTGAACCCCTGTTTCTTCGACGCGCTATTGCCGACGTGTGTTAGCGCGACGATCGTGGCACTGGCGGGCACGAGCTCGTAGTCGAAGGTCTTCACAGCGGCTCGAGCGGCGTCGTCCTTTACGGTCAGAGTGACGCCCCATGACTCGGGATCGTGCGGCGGCTGCGCGTTCCATTCGGAGGGATCGTGCGAGTCGTCTGTTGCGTAGAACACCGCGTAACGCCCGGGGGCAAGGACGCGCGATGTGGCCACGAGGCGATTTTTGGGTGCGCCTCCCGCCGGTTGTGAATCGCGATATGCGAAGCGCCAGACGGGCGCGCGCGTGTCTGCGTTGATGATCCAGGCGAAGTCGAACTCGCCGTCCTCGCGCGCTTCGCCGAGCGCGTAGATCTGGATCTCGGTCGGCCTGGCGATCGTGAATCCCGCTTCTTCGAAGGCCTCGCGCGACATGCCGCGCAGCGCGACGATGGTTGAAGGGGAGATCGCCTCGCGATGCCGATCGCGTTCGGATGCGGCAAGCTCATGTCCATTCCCGCCGACCACCAGCTTGAAGTTGTTGACCGGTTGATCGCCGAACCCGTGCCACTTCCGATCCGACGCGGACTTCTTACCGTCCTCGCTCCAGTACTCGCCATCCGGAAACGAGCCGAAATAGGCGGCATAGGACCCGGCGGGCAGATGAATCGTGCCCTTGAACGATCGCAACCCATGCGCCCCCTGGGTCGTTGCCGCTTCACTGAGTTCCCACACGACTTTTCGCGACTGCAGGTCGAGGATCCAGGCGTTTCCGGTCCACGGGGGAACCGGCTTTCCGTTGCGTTCCCACATCGCGCCGACCCAGCTGCTCTTCCCGTTCTTGTCGCTCGACTCGGCACCCACGGCATCAATCTGGATGTCCTGCGGCGAGCTGAGGACAAAGGCCTGTGATTTCAGCTGTCGAGGACCGAAATCGTCGAGATCGACCAGGGTCGCAGGTTGGGCGATGGCCGCCGAGGGGGCGAGGACGGCCAGCCCGAGGATTGCCGCCCGACAGAGGGCGATCGATTTCAAACGAAGCCTCACTCAGCCCCCTTGAATGTGATGAATGGCACTCGTCCCTGCGATAGGGTTAGGACGGACGGCGGGACCAATTGGTTCACCCTGTAAATGCTGATTGTTGAATGCTGATTGCTGAATGGGGGATCGCAATCAACAATCGTAAATCAGCAATCAGCATTTAGAATCGAAGTGCCCATGATTCTGGAACTCAGCGAGGCTCAACAGGCATTTCAGGAGCGAATCATCCAGTTTGCCCGCCGCCGCGTCGAGCCGGAGGCGGCCAAGATTGACGAAACCGGGGCGTTCCCTCGCGCCTTGGTGGCTGAAATGGCCGCTCTCGGGTTGATGGGATTGACGATTCCGGCCCCATGGGGTGGGGCGGGCCTCGATTACACGAGTTATGCACTCGCCATTGAGGCCATCTCATCGGTCAGTGCCGTGCTCGCGGTGATCGCCGCGGTCAACAACTCGCTCGTGGCCGAGCCCCTGGCTGAATTCGGCTCGAACGCTCAAAAGGAGACATGGCTGCGCCCTCTTGCTACCGGATCGGCCGTCGGCGCCTTTGCCCTGTCCGAGGAACACGCAGGGTCCGACGCCGCCAACCAGCAATCCACTGCCCGTCTCGACGAGCGCGGCTATGTGATCAACGGCAAGAAGGTCTGGGTCGCAAACGCGGAAGCCGCCGATCTGCTCCTGGTTTTCGCGGCTACCCAGCCGGGCATTCGCGGCCGGGGTGTCAGCGCCTTCCTCGTCCCGATGAACACGCCCGGGATCACGCGCGTCGCTGCGGCTGATTCGCTCGGCGTGCGCGGACTTGGCTGCATGGATCTCGCATTCACAAACGTCCGCGTCGGGTCCGATGCGCTGCTTGGGAACCCGGGCGATGGATTTCGGATCGCGATGTGGGCGCTCGACGGCGGCCGTGTCGCCATCGCCGCGCAAGCGCTGGGCGTCGGTCAGGCGGCGCTTCGCGAAGCGCTGAGCCACGCGAAATCGCGCGAAGCGTTCGGACAGCCGATCGGAAACTATCAGGCGATTCAATGGATGCTCGCCGACATGGCAACGGAGCTGGATGCGGCGCGCATGCTGACTCTCAAGGCGGCGGATTCACGACAGCGGGGGAGCCATCCAACGCTGGACGCCTCGATGGCCAAGCTGTTCGCGTCGGAGGCCGCGCATCGAGCGGCTGACAAGGCGATGCAGATCCTCGCATCGAGCGGGTATCGTCGGGGCTCGGTCGTCGAACGCTTGTTCCGCGACGTCCGAGCCACCGAGATCTACCAGGGCACGTCAGAAGTCCAGCGCATGGTGATAGCGGAAGCGATCTTGTCAGAGTAAAGTTTGAAGGCTGAATTCTAAATGCTGAATATGTTTGCGGATCGGTGAATTCGGATTGCAAGGCGCGGCCGCCAGGCCGCGCCAATTCAGCATTCAACATTCACCATTCAGCATTTGCAGCGATCTATCTCAGCCTCACCTCCCCAATCTGCAGCCCGAGCGTCCTGTCGTCGTGCGAGCCAGCGATGATGTCAATGGGGCGCCACGCGTGATCGATCGTGATCACGACGCGGTGCATGCGCATCAATGTGGTGGCAGTTGCCGCTCGAACTGCGGTGGTCGACATGCGCCACGCGGAGCTGTCCATCGTCAATTCATCAACGATGCGGCCGTCCAATGTGATCTGGACGTGTGCCGGTTCGCGGAAGACCTCGATCGCGTGACGGAGCGGAATGGCGATCGCACGCGAGCCGGCCGCAATCAGGATGTCGGTCCGCGCGCCCGACATCCATTGATATGGAATGCCGTCGGGCGATCGCTCGGGACCGTGTGTGCCGAACTTGACGACACTCAACGCCGTCGATGGATCCGTTGACGTCCGCTGGCCCGAGTCGGCGGTTCCCTTCAGCGCCAGGTACTGTCGAATGTCGAACGGGACCGCGGCCCAACCCTGGACCATTTGGTCGTGCGCCAGCACCACGGGACCATACGGTTCGAAATCGCGGGCGATGTCACGTGCGACAGCCGCCATCGATGCAATGCCGGCGAGGCAGATGGCGACGATCGCGTAACGGCCAGCCGCGCTCGGCACCGCGGCGATGGTGCCGACACATGCGCCTGCGAGAAGCAGCACGGCTCCGAGCGCGACCAGGTGCATCTGTTCGGCTTTGGTAATGAAGACAAATGGAAGGTTGAAGAGCAGAGCAATCGCGATTCCGCTCGCGAAGACCACCTTCGCATTTGCCGGCAAGCGTCGCCACGCGACCAACGTGGCGAGGGGGATCAGCGTCACGAACCAGCTCGCCACTGATTGCCAGGGTCGATCGGCAGGCACGAGACGCAGCAATCCGTTCAGCCCGTGCATGTAGTTCGTCACCGCTGCTGCGACGGTGGGGGCCCGCATTGAGGCGGCATTCGAGAGCGCCCATCCGCGCATTCCGAGAAGGGCCGCAATCACGATCCCTCCTGCGATCGTGAACGACGCTGGCACGCGAGGCCGTGTCGCGTCGCCGAAACGTCGTCGAACGTAATTGAGTACCAGGATCGACGGCAGGAGCATGATGCCGTCCTCCTTGATAAGGAATGCTGCCACCGCGAATCCCAGCAGCGGCAGCCACCAACGGATGCTGCTGCTGCGGATCGCCGTCCACCAGAGCAAGGCACTCAGCACGATGATTGATTCGAGCAGGTGCATTTGGTTGGTGACCCATGCGACAAGCGAGTACGGCATGGCCGGGTGAACGACGTACAGAGTCGTCGTCAGCAGGCCGATTGCCGGTGATCGTCCGAGACGTTGCGCCAGCCAACCGGCAAGTACCGCCGCGATCGAGAAGAGGATCAACGACAAGGTGTGGTGCGCGGTGGCATTGACGCCGAGCGCCTCGAACCGTGCGGCAAAGAACGCGATCGTCAGCGGCCGAAAGTACGGTCGCTCGATTGCGGCGGGATCCCAGGGGCCGTGAAACGCCGCCCGCACCTCGGCACGCGAGTACGGCCGCACGAAGTGATAGTCGTCGTAGTCGAATCCGTACGACAACGTGGGGCGATACAGAAAAAATGTCGAAGTCGAGGCGAGGAGCAGCAGAAGCAGTAGAAGTCCGAGTTGGCGCACCTCAGCGTCCTGCTCCGCGGTTATCCCAGGATCTGCTTGGCGATAGTCTGCAACTGCAGGTTCGACGTGCCTTCGTAAATCTGGCCAATCTTGGCGTCGCGGAAGAGCTTTTCGACCGGATACTCCTTGACGAATCCGTTGCCACCCAGCAGGTTGACCGCGAGCGACGCGACCCGCTCGGCAACCTCCGACGACAGAATCTTGCAGATCGCCGCTTCAGTGAGAAACGGCCGCCCCGCCTCCCGAAGCCGTGCCGCGTTATAGACGGCAAGCGTCGCCGCTTCCACGTCCACCGCCGCC
>JBPYFA010000497.1:0-10201 GCA_051986585.1 Vicinamibacterales bacterium
CCCAGCACGACAATCAGAACGAACGTACGGCGCCGGTCGCGATCGTTGACACCGGTTCGGACCATGACGACCCCCGGGCCCCCATCGACGGGATCGCGCTGTGCCTCTCCGGCGGCGGGTACCGTGCCATGATGTTCCACACGGGGGCGCTCTGGCGACTGAATGAACTTGGATACCTGCCGCGCCTCGCGCGGATCTCATCGGTATCTGGTGGTTCGATCATCGCCGGGCTGCTCGGGCTGAAATGGACGCGTCTGGCCTTTGGAACGCAGGGCACATCGGCGCTCTTCGAATCGGAGATCGTCCAACCAATCAGAGCACTCGCGAGCAGAACCATCGACGAAGGCGCAATTCTTGGCGGCATCCTGCTCCCGGGGACCATCTCGGATAAGGTGACCGACGCGTATCGCACGCATCTCTTTGGTGGGGCGACGCTGCAGGATCTTCCGCCCGATCCTCCCCGCTTCGTGATCAACGCGACAAGCGTTCAGACCGGCGCGCTCTTCCGATTCTCGCGGCCCTTTGCCGCCGATTACCGCGTCGGGACGATTCCTAATCCGACAACTGAACTGGCGGTCGCGGTTGCGGCGTCATCCGCATTTCCACCGGTGTTGTCCCCTTTGAAGATCGAACTCGACCCCGGGGCCTGGGCCCCCGCCAGCGGGCTTCCCTCTGAAGACTTGCACCAGGAGCCGTATCTATCCGAGGTGGTTCTCAGTGACGGTGGCGTTTACGACAACCTGGGGCTCGAGACAGCCTGGAAGAATTACAAGACAATTCTCGTCAGCAACGGCGGCGGCAAGATGGAGCCGAATCCCGATCCGCCAAGCGACTGGGCGCGCCACGGCCTTCGCATCAACGAAATCATCGACAACCAGGTGCGAAGCCTGCGCGTGCGTCAAGTGATCGGTGCGTACGAAGCGGGGGAACGCACGGGCGCGTACTGGGGAATTCGTACGAGCATTGATGACTATCAACTGCGCGACGCGCTGCCGGCGCCGGAGCCACAGACCTTTGCCCTCGCCGCCCTGCCGACGCGGTTGAAGCGGATGGATGCGGTGGTTCAGCAACGGCTGATTAACTGGGGATACGCGGTATGCGACGCCGCCATCCGGCGCCACCTGGATACGGGGCTCGCGGCGCCGGCCGCGTTCCCGTATCCAGCGGCGGGAGTCGGATAGACGGCGTTCTCCTTTTCCGCTCCTAAAGCGTCTGCGCCGCGGCCGGCGGCATCTTGAACGTCTTCTTCACATACGCGATGTTGGCGCGCGTGTCGGCGACGATGTCTTTCGTTGGGGACCCGGTCTCGAGTACGTACCACCCGTGATAGCCGATGTCGTAGAACTCCTTTGCCATTTTCGGCCAGTCCATCTTGCCGCCGGCCGTCTCGAGCAGCATGTCAGCGTTCTTGACATGGACCTGACTGATGCGTTTCCCCAACAGTTTCGGTTCGGCGTAGATGTCGCCGGCGATGCGCGAGACGATGTTGTGTGCGTCGTAGTAGACGCCGACGTAATCGGACCCGATCGCATCGAGCAGCTTGATGTTGTCCTGCGCGGAGATCCAGTCCTCCAGACCGACGACCACGCCGTACTTCTCCGCGTAGCGCGCCACTTCCTTCATCATCGTCACGAACGTGTCGACTTGCGTCTGATTCGTCATGTCGATGTGGCTGTCGCCGAGGATGGGGAGCAGGATGTTATTCGTGCCGAGATTGTGGGCAATCTCGACCGCCTCGACGAGGAGGATGGCAAAGGCCGGGCTCGTGTGCATGGGCAACCGCGCCTTGCCCGGGTTGCCGATCGCCAGTGAACAGATCTGGATCCCGTTGTCGAGTGCCGCTCGCCGGTACGCTTCCTGCGTTTTCGTATCGCGCAGCGTCGGCCTCCCATCGGTCGGGTACTGCACGCTGACCTGAATGCCGTCGAGCCCGATCTCGCGTGCGAGCGCGACCTTGGTGATGTCGCCACGCTGACCGAGATTCCAATCAGTCATCCCCACTCGCACTGGAACCGGATTGAGCGATTCCTTCGACTGGACGGCCGGCGATCGCGACGCGCCCGCATCACGCCCGCCTGGTGGTGCTGGTGTCTGCGCCAATGCGGGCAGTGCGGCGGACGCGAAGCCGGCCTGCTTCACGAAGTCACGTCGGGTCATGCTCATGAGAGTTGCTTCGCTCCTTTTCACGCTTTCAGGATTTTGTCCCATCCTTCCCGGTATTGCGGCCGCTTGATGAACGGTTCGGCCTCCGGGGCGTTCTTCGCGCGGATCTTCTCGTAATCCCACTCGAGCTTCTTGCCGGCGCGGTATGCGACATTGCCCAGGTGATTCGCTTCCGTTGTCCAGCCCGAGTACTGGAAATTGGACCCGGGCACCGGGCCGTTGCCCTTCGCGTAGTTCACCCATTCGACCCAGTGTCCAGGCGATCGTGGCAGCGTCGGCTCCGGGGTCTTGAAGTCTTTGAACTTCTCCTCCGGCAGCAGCTTGCCATTACCGAGCAGCATGCCTTTCTCGCCGATGAACAGCTGCGAACGGCCGCCCCATTCCGGCACCCAGCCTGGCGGTTTGCTGTCTCCCTGATGCCACACGAGCTTGAGCGCCGGCTGCGATCCGACGGCCGCGTACTCGTACGTGGCGACGAGCGTGGCGGGCGCGAGTTCCTTGTGCGCCTTCGGAACGTTCGGCGAGACCGATTCGACAGTCAGCGGTGCGAGCACGAAGCCGCCGTGGCCGTCAGGGCGCTTCAGATCGAGCACCGTGTACGGGACGTCGTTGTCGTGGCTGCCGAGATCGCTCATCGTGCCGTTGCCGAAATCCCACCATCGGTACCAGCGGGGTCCAGGGAAGTAGGTCTCGTGGAACGGCCGCGCGGGCGCAGGTCCCAGCCACAAATCGAAATGATTGGTTGGCGGGATCGGCATTTCTTCCTTGAACCGATCGACGATTTGAATCCCGTTGTAAAAACCGTGCGGTTTGTCGAACTTTTCCGCCGACGCGGCATCCTGGAGTCCCCACGCGCGATCCACCCACACGTGCACTTCGTGCACCGGACCGATCACGCCAGTATTCAGGATCTCTCTGATCTTTCGCCGTGCTTCCGACGCGTGACCCTGATTGCCCATCTGGGTCGACAGCTTGGGATACTTCGCCGCGGTCTCGCGGATGAGCCGCGCCTCCCAGATGTTGTAGGTGAGCGGCTTCTCGCAATAGACGTGCTTGCCGTGCGTCAGCGCGAGGTAGGTCGCGAACGCGTGTGTCTGCTCGGCCGTTGCCACGACCACGGCGTCGAACCCGCTCGGGTCGTCGAAGACCTTCCGCAGATCGTTGAAGCGCTTCGCTTTCGGGAAACGTTCGCACGCCGCATCGAGCGCGACGTCGTTGACATCGCAGAGGGCGACGACGTTCTCGTCCGGATGGGGCGCGCCGGTATTGCCTTCGCTGCTGCGTGCCGGTTTCCCCGGAGTAATCGTCAGTTCACTCAGGCTGGCCAAGGCGCGACCGCCGGCCGCGATAAACGCGATGTCGAGCTTGTCATTGAGATTTCGTCCGCGCAGAATCGCCGGAGCGCCGGTCATCACACCAGCAGCCGCCAATGCGGTCGTGCCGACGAATTCACGACGAGTGATGCCGCGGGAGGTTGGTTTCCTGGTTTTCGTCTTCGACTTCATGCTGGTCTCCTGACAGGAGGTTACGGAGGGAACGGAGTTCACAACGAAGAAACGGAGCCAACGGGGACGAACGAAGGAAATGTTCCGGTGCACCCACCCTGATCGCGCCAGGGCGGGTGCACCGGAACATCCCTCCGTTCGTCTTCGTTAACTTCGTTCCTTCGTTTGTGACCTCCGTTCTCTCCGCCCCCTCCGTTACCTCAAAGATTCAGAACGCGAACCTCACTCCAAGTTGCACAGTGCGGGGTGCGCGCCACGTTCCCTGTGACCCACCAGCATAGTCGCGAATCTTCATGAAGTTCGGATCCGTGAAGCTGGTGATCGGCGTGCCCCACTGCGGGTGGTTCAGCACGTTCTGCGACTCGACCCGGATCTCGGCGTGGTAACGGGGGCCCATTGGAATCGTCCGGAAGATCGACGCGTCCAGGTTCCAGTTGCCGGGTCCGCGGAACTGGTTGCGGCCGCTGTTGCCCCAGGTCGCGCCCACCGGCTGCGCGAACGCGGCCGGATTGATCCACGGCTCGTTCGGTCCGGCTTTGCCGAAACCTATCGACGTATCGCCGACGACATTGATGGTCTGAAGACCACCGGACTGCTGCAGCCCGCCATTGGTTCCACCGATTGTGAACGGCCGGCCTGACAGCCACGACGCGATGCCGTTGACCTGCCAGTCCTTGAACACATAAGCGATCGGCGTAGTGCCAGTCTTCATGAATGGGATTTCATAAACGAAACCCACCTGCGCGACATGCGTCCGATCGAAACCGGCCGGCGCATAGTTACGGCTGAACTGCGACGGCTGCGGCCACGGATATGCGGCACCGTCATCATCGCCGACGTTCATGGCTCGAGAGAGCGTATACGCGCCCTTCACCAGAAAACCGTCCCGGAACGGTCGATTCACCGCAACCTGGAGCGAGTTGTAACGGGCGATCCCGTCGCCGGCAAGCACGTTGATCGTCGCGGTTCCGGCCTGCGTGAACAATTGGCGGTTCGCGTTGCCGCCGCTCTCGGCATAGTTCAAGTTGCGCGTCGTGTAGGTGCCGTCCGTCCGCGTGCCGACGTATCCCACACTCGTGACGATATCAAGCGGCAGACGACGCTCGATCGTGACGTTGTAGGACTGGGTCGCGCCGCGATCGAAGTTGTTCGGGTCCGGCGACGTCATGTCAACCCCGCGCGGGAGCGGCGCCGTGCCGGTGGTGAGGATGTCGGTGGGATTCGGCACCAGTGGAATGCCGTTCGCCAAATTCCCGAACGGCGTGAATGTATTCGGTCCGCTGTCGCTGTGCGCGATGGTCAGCGGGAATCGCCCTCGCATCGGACGCGTGATCGGGAGCGGGTCGAACGTCTTTCCGTAGCCGCCACGAAGCACGGTCCGATCGTCGAGGCGGTAAGACATGCCGACCCGGGGCGCGAACAGCGTTTTGCTGACCTTGATGCCGAGGTCCTGGGGGTTGTTGCCGACGCCGCCGAGGTGGACCGTGTAGGTCGGAAGGTCCAGTAACTCGATGCCACGGTTCTGGCGCGACATCAGCGGGTAGTATTCGTAGCGGAGCCCGAGATTCACCGTGATTTTCTCATTGGGCGTCCAGCGATCCGACACGTAGGTCCCATACTGGTTTTCACGGCCGCTCAGTTCTTCGTACTGCTCGCTCTTATTGAAACTCGTCATCTCGCCCAACAGGAAGCCAGCGTAGCTGTTCCAGCTGTTGCTGCTGTAGCCCGTCGTACCGGTGACGTCGCCGCCGAACGTGAGGATGCCACGTGGGTTGCTGACTTCGGGCTGCCAGTGATTCAGTCGCAGTCGGATGAAATCGAAGCCGGATCGAATTTCATGGCGTCCGCTCACTTTCGTCAGGTTCGCCGCAACCGTGTAGCTCCGTTCGTCGCGCCAGACTGGCGTCCAGGTATCAACATTGCCTAAGGTTGCCAGCCCCGTGGCGACTTGCGGCATGCCGCTGTACCGCTGGAGATCGGCCGATCCGGGGCCACCGACTCCGTCGGCGTTCGTGCCCTTGATGCCCCACACTGCGCTGCCGTAGTTGGTGCCATAGTCTGGTCCCTGGAAGTCCTGCTGCATGCCGTTGACGCCGGCGTTTGCGTCAAACACCAGGGTTGGGCTGAGCGTCCAGGTCTGACCGGCAGTGAAGATTCTCGTGTTCGTAATGCCGCCGCCGACCCCGTCGACCCCGAGGTAATACCGGTCCATCACGTTGGCGTGCATCATCGAGAACTTGGCCCAGATCTGATGCTGCGCTGTGCGATTCCAGTTGACCTTCGCGTCGTAGTTGTCTCGATCGGCTATTGGTTGACGAGGAAGCTGGAGGTTGTTCTGCAGCCCATTGTTGGTGCCTGCGGTATTGGGCATCGGGTATCGCTGTTGGATCAGCAGCGCGATGCTGCTGAGGCGATCGGCGGGAAGCGTGGCGTTGTCGAAGGCTGTGCGGTTCGCGCCGGCGGCGGTGCCTGTCTTCGGGTCGTAGATCTTGAAATTCGGGTTGATCGCCAGCACTTCACTGAAGTCGCCGGCGCGCATCTTGGCGGTCGGCACGCTGTACAACGTGTAGAAGCCCTGGTGCTCGCTGTTGCGCTCCCAGGATCCGAAGTAGAAGAGTTTGTTCTTACGGATCGGCCCGCCGACCGTGCCGCCACCGATCGTCGTGCTGGCGTCGACCTTGTTGGGATCGAAATATCCGCGGCGGGCGTTGAACTCATCCTGCTGGCGGAACAGAAACGCGGAGCCCCTCACCGCGTTGGTGCCCGATTTGGTCTGCACGGTGACGGCGGCGCCACCGGTCATCCCTTGTGCGGCATCGAAGTTGTTCGTCGAGACGTTGACGACCTCGATCGTCTCGACCGGCGCGACGTAGCCGGCGTGATGCGGCAGCCAGACGTTGATGCTGGCGGCGCCATCGATGCGCGTGACGTTGTTGTTGCGATTGGTGCCATTGACATTGACCGAGAGCGAGCGCCCAGGGGTGTCGGTCTGCGCGTTCTGGAACTCAGGCGGCGTGGCGCCCGGGACCAGGTTCATCAAGTACTGATAATTTCGGTACTGGTTCAGTGGAAGGTTCACGACTTCCGCAGGCTTGAGATCGGTGCTGACGTCCTGCTTGTCGGTCTTGAGAACAGCCGCCTCGGTCGTAACAGTAACTGTCTCGCTCAACGCTCCGACTTCCAACTTGCCGTTGATCCGGACGACGCTGCCTGCGGTGATGGGAATGCCCGTCTGGACGAATTCCTTGAACCCTTGGAGCGTCGCGTGCATCGTGTAGGTGCCGCCGGTGACATTGCGGATCGTGTAAGTTCCGGTTGAGTCGGTGACGGCGCTCAGCGCCAGCCCGGTTTGCTCATCCTTGATATTGACGGTGGCGCCAGGGATCGCGGCGCCGCTGCTGTCGGTGATGGTTCCTGTCAGGCTTCCGTACAAGACCTGTGCCTCGACCGTGGAAGGCAGCAACCCGACGATGACGGCCAGACCGATGGCTGTCGCCAACTCGAGGAGCCATCGAAAGCATTCCCGGTCGAATACTTTGCGCTCGCTCACAGTGAACCTCCTTGTGAGACCCACGTTGTTCGAAAAAAACGGTGAGAAACGGATCGCGGCAGTGCGCCGCAGTAGAGGCGGCGCTCGGTCGACGGGAACGGAATTATCATAGGGCTCACATCATGTCAATGCGCGCGTGCGAATGAACACGGCAGTCGTCACCGGAGCCGGCAGCGGCGTGGGTCGCGCCATCGTGCTGAGATTTGCGTCGGAAGGATGGAACGTGGCGCTCGTCAGCAGACGCCGCGAGCCGCTGATGGAAACGATCGCGCTCGCGGGACCAACCGCGCGCGACCGGCTGGCCGAATTCCCGTGCGACGTCAGCGATCCGGCTGCGGTCGAGGCGATGGCCAAAGCAGTGCTCGCCAGATTTGCGGAAGTCGACGTGCTGGTCAATGGCGCGGGGATCAACGTGCCGAAGCGCAGCTTCGACGCGTTGTCGCTCGACGACTGGCACGCGGTGGTCGGCACCAACCTGCACGGTGCCTACTACTGCGTTCGCGCCTTCCTGCCCGGGATGCGGGCGCGCCGTACCGGCACGATCGTCAACATCAACTCGGATGTCGGCAAAATCGCGCGCGATCTCGCGGGGCCCGCCTACGTGTCGTCGAAGTTCGGGTTGAGCGGGCTGACCCAGCAGATCAACGCGGAAGAGCGCCGGCACGGCGTCCGCGCCTGTTCGATCTGTCCGCGCGATATCAATACGCCGCTGCTGGACAAGCGCCCGCAGCCACCGTCGCCTGAAGCACGAGCCGGCATGATTCAGCCCGAAGACATGGCGGCGCTCGTCTGGCTCGTGGCGACGATGCCATCACGCGCGATTGTGGAAGAGATATCACTGTCAAGCAGGTAGCAGGTGGCGAATTCGTGATCTGGTGAGTATTCCGCTATCGCAGTGTGAACGTCAGTTCAACCTCAATCACGATCGGCACCGCGCGTCCTTCCCGTCTGCCAGGTTCAAAACGCCACTGCCTGATCGCCTTCACCGCTTCGTCGTCCAAGCCGAATGTCCCATCGAGCGAGCGAACAACCCGCGCGTTGCCCACCGAGCCGTCTGGAAGCACGATCGCCTGCAGCCGCACGGTTCCCTGGATGCGCGCCCGCATCGCTTCCCCCGTGTAGCTGGGTTTCACTTCACGAATCAAGCGAGGCGTGCTCACGCCATTCCCGGGCAGGTATCCGTCGCCCAGGCCACCTATGTGTCCCGGGCCCAATCCTGGGCCGTTGCCCGATCCTGCACCCGGACCAGGGTGAGTGCCAGGTCCGCCGCCTGGCGCAACCCCGAGGCCGGTCATAACGCCCGGTAGCTCCTCGATCCCGGCTGTCGCCGAGACGACGGGCACATCGAACGATTGCGCCAGCGTTGACTCTTGAAGGGTCCGCGAATCAGTACGCGCGTTCGTCGGAATCGTGACGGCATCGTGCCCCGGACGTTGCACCGACTGTGACGGGTGCGCGTCGTTGTTGCCCGTGCCTCCGGATCCGGAGTCGGCGATCCATGCCAGACGCGGAACGTCCCGAAAGAACTTTGTGGCGGCTTCGTGAGAAGAAGTCAGCCGGCTGGCCACGATCAGAAGACACAGGCCGCCAATCGCATGCGCCACCGCCGAGACGCTCAAGGCGTTGCCGAATCGGCGATCGTGGGGCCGCGGTGAAAGCCGGCCCGTTGCGAACAGCCGCGCGTTCGGTGAAGAAATCGTGCTGCAACATGCGGATTAGGACGGCGCCCGCTCGTTCTTGGTTTTGGGGTTTACGTTATTGGTTTCTGTTATCGGTTTGTGGTTCTCGGCCGTCGGGCTATTTGGAACGAAAACGAACCAGGAACCAAGAACCAGGAACGAACCAAGAACCAAGAACGAACCCAAAACCAAGAACCAACCCAAAACCAAGAACCACAAACCGAAACCGAGAACCAAAAACCAAAAACCCAGAACTGACGATACCCAGGGACACCTCCCACCTCTCCCCCGGTATCCTGCGTCTCGCTACATTCCGCTGACCCGTCCGATTACGCGAAGTAGCGGTCGTCGATGAAAACAGTCGTCTGACGCGCTGACTCTCATCGAGTTTCAAAACTGTGTTAGGCAAAAAGGTCTGTATTCCCGGATGAGCCTGAGGGTCGGTGGGCGTCGAACGGCTTTCGGGCAGCCACGCTGAGTGGCTCGCATCTTGCGAGATCGCGAATCGGCAGCATGCATTCACCCGAATCGTTCCGGCCCGTTTCGCCCAAGCTGCCGCGTCGTCGCGTCTGGCAGGATGTCGTCGCTGAAGGTTTGCTGGGAAGTGCAGTCGCAATCATCGCGCTGACTGGCGTCAACTCGCTGGTCTTGCGCGTCAACCTCTGGCTCGCGGCGCTCATTCCCGCCTACGACCCAGTAGTGAGCATGCTGGCGCTCGTAGTGATCCTGGTCACAGGTCTCGTGCTCGGCGGTATCAGGCTCAAAATCGCCGCACGCCTCGCCGCCGAGGAGCTTCCGATCCCACAACTGGTTCGGCCACGCCGGGCAGGGTTGTCGTAGCTTCCAGTCGCGTCGCTTCACTCCGTCGCCTCGCGCGGCCCGCAGGGGCTGCTTATTCCACTTCGAGCACGTCTATCTCCGCGGCGCCAACGGCTGTCATGTACGGGCTCGCCCATCTGCAGGCCTCGTCCAACGAATCGGCCGACACCATGACGTAGCCTGCGAGCAGTTCCTTGGTTTCGACAAACGGGCCGTCGATCATCGTGATGCCATCCCGCGAGTTCTTATATCGCCGTCCTCGACTGCTGGGGCGGATTGACGCGGTTACGGGTGCGCGCGTCATGGAAAGACGTAGTCAAAAGACCCGACTGCGGTGTACTGACCGGAGTGGTCCATTGATACGCCGGCGCCAACTCGGAACACCTTCGAGCAGCCGAGCTCAGCCTCCTTCACGATGATGCCTTCGGGCAGAATCATCCGGGGATGTGCATCCTTGCCGGAGACCGGGTTCTTGATGAACGTGG